>CAXYUL010000007.1:0-18105 GCA_964292095.1 uncultured Bacteroidales bacterium
GGCGCACAGGCCGTTGGATATGACGGAATAGATAAACGCATAGACCAAATAGCACAATTAATTAAACAAGGTGGCACAATTTGTCATTTAATTGAAACAGAGCATTGTTATGCACCACCTTTTTCATCGGCAAAAGATCCCATTGCTATTGCAGGCTATGTTGCAAGCAATATTATTAGTGGAGCCATGCCTGCAATTACATGGAGACAGGTAGAAAAAGCTAGAGCAAATAAAGCTATCTTTTTAGATGTAAGAACAAAAGAAGAATTTGCTTTTGGTTCAATTGTTGGAGCTGTAAATATTCCTCTCGACGAACTTAGAGATAATCTTGCTAAACTAGATAAAGATAAAGAGATTATTATTCTATGTGCGGTAGGATTAAGAGGATATTTAGCACAAAGAATACTAAGTGCACAAGGTTTTAAAAACGCTAAAAATTTGTCGGGAGGATATAAAACATATTCTACTGCTTTAGCTCCCATTAAGAATTTAGATAGTGGCAACGATTTAGAGGCTAAGGAAAGTTGGAGCCCAATAAATAGTAACATTGATACCCAGATATTTAAAAGTGATACTAAGACTATCAAAATTGACGCCTGCGCGCTTGCCTGTCCTGGTCCAATTATGCGAGTTAAACAAGCTATTGATGCTGCAAATTCTGGCGATAAGGTAGAAATTCTTGCTACAGATGCCGGTTTTGCAAGAGATGCAAAAGCATGGTGTAATTCTACAGGCAATATCTTAATTTCTAGCAAAGAAGACAAAGGAAAATATACTGTAATTATAGAAAAAGGGGGAGCAAAGGAATGTAAACTAGTTAGTAGCTGCGATAGTAAAGGTAAAACTTTTATTATGTTTAGCGACCAACTAGACAAAGCTCTTGCTACATTTGTGCTTGCAAATGGAGCTGCTGCAACTGGCCAAAAGGTTACAATATTCTTTACGTTTTGGGGGCTAAATGTTATAAAGAAGACTCAAAAGCCAAAAGTTAAGAAAGATATTTTTGGTAAAATGTTTGGAATGATGTTGCCATCTAGTTCTTTAAAATTGCGTTTATCGCAAATGAGTATGCTTGGCATTGGAGGTAAAATGATGAGGTACATTATGAAGCAAAAAGGAGTAGAGTCTTTAGAATTACTTAGAGAACAAGCAATTAACAACAATGTAGAATTTATTGCTTGCCAAATGTCTATGGATGTGATGGGTGTTAAACAAGAAGAACTATTAGATAATGTAAGTATAGGTGGGGTTGCAACATATATGGAAAGAGCAGAAAATGCAAATGTCAACTTATTTATTTAGTACTAAATATTAGATATAATACGCAGTACGATTAGAGTATCTACTATATGGAAAAATTATGTAAAATACGAGACCTTCAACGCTCAATTATAAAGTTTGAAACAAATTTTCAGAAACAATATGGAATTTGCCTAAATGAGGGGATGCTTTTATGTACTCTTTTACAAGAGGGAAAGTTATCGTCTTCGCAAATTGGGGAGCATCTCGGACTTAGCCATTCTAATACTTCTAAAGTTATAAAATCTGTAGAAGAAAAGGAGCTTATCCAACGCGTTATTGGCGATAAGGATAAAAGACAAATGTATTTTTCATTGAGCAAAAAGGGCGAGCAAGTTATACATAATATACATTGCTCAACTGTAGGAATTCCAGAAAAATTAGAAGATTTTATATAGAAAAAAAGGAAATAACAAACACATTAGAAATATAATGTTATCTTTGTTGACGCAAAAAAAATAAGTTCATTTTTATCTATACAACTTTATATGAGTAAGAAGGAAATAATAAAATTTGAGAAAATAGAAAAGATTTACAAGCTAGATAATCAAGAAGTTAGAGCTCTTGATGGGCTTAATATTAGCATTTTTAAAAATGAATATGTTGCTATTATGGGGCCTTCTGGATCTGGAAAATCTACAATGATGAACATACTTGGTTGTTTAGATACGCCAACTTCTGGCACCTATATTTTAAATGGAACAGATGTTAGCAAAATGAATGATTCTCAATTAGCAGAGGTTAGAAACAAAGAAATAGGATTTGTATTTCAATCTTTTAATCTCCTTCCCCGATACACATCTTTAGAAAACGTATCTCTCCCACTCATCTATTCTGGAGTTCCTAAAACTGAGAGAGAAAAACTTGCCAAAGAATCACTAGCTTTAGTTGGGCTACAAGATAGAATGGAGCACAAGCCAAGTGAATTGTCGGGAGGACAAAGGCAAAGAGTTGCAGTTGCCCGCGCTATTATTAATAAACCTTCTATTATTTTGGCAGACGAGCCAACTGGCAACTTAGACACAAAGACGTCTATAGAAATAATGAAATTATTTGAACAAATTTACAACAATGGCAACACTGTAATTGTTGTAACACACGAAGAAGACATTGCATTATATGCTAGACGTATAATTAAGTTAAGAGATGGCAAAATAGAGAGCGATTATATAAATGAACACCCACAAATGGAACATAATTAATAAGTTAATAAATTTTTATTATTATGACTAAAGTATATACAAAAACAGGTGATAGCGGTACCACATCATTAGTTGGTGGCAAACGCGTTCCAAAGAATCATCCAAGAGTAGAGGCATACGGCGATATCGACGAGCTAATCTCATTTATAGGGATAATCATAGCAGAAAGTCAAGCTGTAGAAATTAAAAATAATCTTAGAAGAATTCAAGAGAATCTTATGTTAGTGGCAGCACATTTTGCCTCTGATGGAAGTAGCAAGACTCTTAAAAATATTAAAGAACACGATATCTATTCTTTAGAAGAAGGAATAGACTTAATGACGGCTCAACTACCAGAGCAAAAAGCATTTATACTTCCTGGTGCTCCAAAAATAGCTTCTGAATGTCATGTGGCAAGAACAATTTGCAGAAGGTCTGAGCGACACGCTCTAGCAATTGACTCTAGCGATGAACAATTAATAATAGGCATAAAATACCTAAACAGATTATCTGATTATTTATTTATTTTAGGGCGTTTTTTCTGCGTACAAAGCGAAAACAAAGAAGTTTTTTGGTTACCATAGAAAAAAAATGTATATTTGCGCCCCTTTAATTTACTAAAAATTGGTAATTACCTAATTATTAAAAAATTACGCTATGTATTGGACATTAGAATTAGCTTCAAAACTAGAAGATGCTCCCTGGCCAGCAACAAAAGAGGAGCTTATAGATTATGCAACTCGCTCAGGAGCCCCATTAGAGGTTATAGAAAACCTTAACGATTTAGAAGACGATGGTGAAATCTACGACAGTATTGAAGAAATATGGCCGGATTATCCCAGCAAAGAAGACTTCTTTTTTAACGAAGAAGAGTATTAGAATATTTATTTCACCTACCCTAATTAGCGGTGTCCAAAACTCTCAAATTGATACTAATAAATGTACTATTTGATTTTAATGGGCACCGCGCAATATTTACTAATAAGCTATGAAGATAATAATTGCAGGTGCAGGCGAGGTTGGAAGCCACCTAGCCAAAATGTTAAGTAACGGAGCTAATGATCTTACAATAATAGACCATGACGAAGCAAGACTAAATAAACTTGCAGAAATTGCCGATGTTATTACAGTAGAGGGTAATCCCACTTCTATTGCCACACTAGAACAAGCAGGAGTAGCTAATTCCGATTTATTTATAGCTGTAAGTCCAGCAAAAGAGCAAGACGTAAATCTAATTAGTGCTCTTCTTGCAAAAAAGATGGGAAGCAAAAAAGTAACTGCAAGGGTAAATAACGAGGAGTATATGCAATATGAGAACAAGTTAATGTTCACAGAAATGGGAATAGACTTACTCTTTTATCCAGAAAAAATAGCCTCCTACGAAATTGTAGACCTTCTTAAACAAACAGGGACTACAGAATTTATGGAATTTGCAAGGGGCAAGCTCCAAATGGTAGTTATTAGGCTAGATGAAGGTGCCCTATTAATTAATAAAATAGACAGAGAGTTCTCTCACATAGAAGACAATAAGCTATATAAAGCAGTTGCAATTGCAAGAGGGGGAATTACTATTATTCCTACTCCCGACACAAAATTTTTAGAAAACGACCTAGTATTTGTAATATGCACAAAAGAAGGAGTAAAAGAAGCAATGAAGTACTCTGGAAAGAACGAAATTGACGTTAAAAAATTGATGATAGTTGGTGGTGGAAAAATTGGTGAAATGCTATCTAAGAAAATGCAAGGAGCCGTTGAGCAAATTAAAATAATAGAACAAAGAGCAGAAAGGTGCGAATACCTAGCAGATGTTCTAGATAAAACCCTAATAATAAATGGAGATGGCAGAAACTCCGATCTTTTATTAGAAGAAGGCATTAAAGACTTTGATGCATTTGTTGCAGTAACCAGCAATTCTGAAACAAACATTTTATCTTGCGTAGCCGCAAAAAAAATAGGAGTTCCAAAAACAATAGCAGAAGTTGAAAACCTAGAATACATAAAACTAGCAGAGGGTATGGGTGTAGATGCCGTTATAAACAAAAAACTTATAACAGCCGGCAGAATATTCCGTTTTACACTAAGCAATAAAGTTAGATCTATAAAATGCTTAAATGGATCTGATGCCGAAGTCTTAGAATTTATTGTAAACCCAAACAGCGAGATTACCAAAGGGCCAATTCGCAATCTAAAATTTCCACACCAAGCAATTATTGGTGGAATTATTAGGGGAAACGAAAGCTTTATAGCAAACGCAGACACTATAATAAAATCTTATGACAGGGTTGTAGTATTTGCCTTACCACAAGTTCTAGTAAAAGTAAATAAGTTTTTTGTATAAAATTCTGATTTTTAATTTTAATTTAGTACATTTGCAACTTAATTTTAAAAAAAGTGTAACTAAATTCAACATTTTAATAATAATTATAATGATTCCATATAAATTTAAAACATCTGGCAAAACAAGAAGCGAACACGACCTACTAGGCGACAAGCTTGTTCCAGAAGAAGCTCTTTTTGGAGTACAGACTTTAAGAGCAATTGAAAACTTTAACATTAGTAATAATAAACTAAGCGATTTTCCAGAATTCATAAAAGCTTTTGGTATAACTAAAAAAGGTGCAGTACTTGCTAACTATGGTTTAGGTCTAATAGAAGAAGAGACTAAAAATGCTATAGTTAAGGCTTGTGAAGAGCTAATGGAAGGTAAATTTACCGAGCATTTTCCTATTGATATGATTCAAGGTGGAGCTGGTACCAGTGCAAATATGAATGCTAATGAGGTAATTGCAAACCGCGCACTAGAAATTATAGGTAAACAACATGGAGAATACAAATTTATTCATCCAAACGATCATGTAAACATGGCACAATCAACCAACGACGCATACCCTACAGCTATGCACCTTGGTATGTACATGATTCACACAGATCTAATGAAATCGTTAGATTTACTTATTAAATCTTTTGAATCTAAAGCACAAGAATTTGCCAAAGTAATAAAAATGGGAAGAACCCAATTACAAGACGCTGTTCCTATGACCTTAGGCCAAAGTTTTGGAGCATTTGCATCTGCAATGAAAAACGAGGCTAAGAGATTAGACAACACTGCTAAAGAATTCTTAACAATAAACATGGGCGCAACTGCTATAGGCACAGGTATCACTGCTGAGCCTGGCTATGCAGAAAGTTGTACAAAACACATTAAAGAAATTACTGGCTGGGATATTACACTAGCTACAGATTTAATAGAGGCTACTCACGATACATCTTGCATGGTAGCATACTCTTCAGCACTTAAACAAATAGCAATAAGATTATCTAAGATTTGTAACGACCTAAGACTTATGTCATCTGGCCCTAGAACAGGTCTTGCAGAAATTAACCTACCTCCAAAGCAACCAGGTTCATCAATTATGCCTGGTAAAGTTAATCCTGTTATTCCAGAAGTTGTAAATCAAATATGCTTTAAAGTATTTGGTAACGATACAACAATTGCATTTGCATCTGAGGCTGCTCAATTAGAACTTAACGTAATGGAACCAGTACTAGTTGAGAGCTTAGTAGAAAGCGCAAAATGGCTTACAGCTGGATTTAGCACCCTAAGAATAGAGTGTATAGAAGGCATTAGTGCTAATGCTGACACTTGTAAGAAAATGGTTGAAAACAGCATTGGAATTGTTACAGCTTTAAAACCATATATTGGATATGCAAATAGTACAGAAGTTGCTAAACAAGCTTTAGAAAGTGGAGAAAGTGTTTATCAATTGGTCCTAGATAAAAAACTTCTTTCTAAGAAAGATCTAGACAAAATTTTAGATCCTATCCACATGATTAAACCAAGCAAAATAGAATTATAATAAGATTAATGGCAAGTTACTTACAAGCTGATAATCTAGCAAAATCTTACGGCCCCCGAGTTTTATTTGAAAATCTTAGTTTCAATATAAACGAGGGGGATAAGATTGCTCTTATTGCACCCAACGGCACAGGAAAAACATCGCTACTAAATATTCTTGCAGGCAAAGACTCCTCAGATGGAGACGGCAAAATTTCTTTTATGAAAGATATTAGCGTAGCTTTCTTAGAACAAGAAAATATTTTTCCTTCCAACAAAACAATCTTTGAAGTAGTTCTAAACGGCTCAAATAAAATAAGTGAGATAATTCGCAACTACGAGCTTGCCATAGAATCTACAGATAAAACACTAATACAAAAAGCAATTGCAGAAATGGATAGCGCTGGAGCCTGGACTTTAGAGCACCAAGTAAAAGAAATACTAAGTACACTTAGTCTGCATAATTTAGAAAGAACAATATCTCAACTTAGCGGAGGTGAGATAAAAAGAGTAGCCATTGCTCAAATGCTGGTAAACAAACCAGATTTTCTTGTAATGGATGAGCCAACAAACCATCTAGACCTAGAAATAATAGAATTCTTAGAAGACTACCTAAGTAGATCTAAATGTACGCTATTTATGGTAACACACGATAGATACTTTTTAGATAGAGTATGTAACAAAATTTTAGAAATGGCAGATGGCACTCTATATACATACAATGGCAACTACTCCTACTTCTTAGAAAAGAGAGAAGAAAGAATACAAAACTTTAAGACAGAAACAGAAAGGGCACGAAACCTTCTTAGAACAGAGTTAGACTGGATGCGTAGAATGCCATGCGCAAGAGGGACTAAAGCTAAATATAGAGTTAATGCCTTTTACGATCTTAAAGAAAAAGCCGAAAAAACCATAAACGACAAAAACGTAAACATAAACGTAAAAATGTCTCGTTTGGGAAAGAAGATTATTAACTGCAAACACCTTAGTTTTAACTACGATAAGTGGATAGGACTAAAAGACTTTAGCTATAATTTTGCTCCAGGAGAAAAAATTGGTATTGTTGGCAGAAACGGTGTTGGTAAAACTACATTTCTTAAGTTACTAACTGGCCAAATACAAGCTAGTAGCGGAGAATTAGAGCTAGGAGAAACATTAGTAACAGGATACTACCAGCAAAAAGGTATAGAATTTAATCCAAACGACACCGTAATTGATGCTGTTAGAGAAATTGCAGAGGTAGTTACCCTTGCCGATGGCAAAAGTGTTCCTGTAAGCACTTTCTTAAACTATTTTTTATTTCCGCCAAGCACTCATTACACTAAAATAGAAAAATTAAGTGGAGGTGAAAAGAGAAGACTCTATCTGCTTACCATATTAATGAAGAATCCTAATTTTCTAATTCTCGACGAGCCTACAAACGATTTAGATATACTAACCTTAAACGTGCTAGAAGAATACCTTAGTAATTTCTCTGGCTCACTTCTAATAGTATCACACGACCGCTTTTTCTTAGACAAAATAGCAGACCATTTATTTATATTTGAGGGGAATGGAGTTGTTAAGGACTTTGTGGGACAATACTCAGACTACCGCCAATACATAAAAGATAAAGAGAAACAGCTTAAAGCCAGTCAGAAGCAAGAAAACAGCAACTCTAACGATTACAAAAGCTTACAAGAAAGCTCTAAGCAGCAAAAGAAGAAACTCAGCTACAAAGAACAAAAAGAATTAGAACAATTAGAAGCTGATATTCAAAACCTAGAACAAGAGAAAGTTACAATAGAAACAGAGCTCTCTAGTGGTAATTTGCCAATAGATGAACTTACTGCAAAATCTACAAGAATAGGCGAAATAATAGATCTAATTGATTCTAAATCATTTAGGTGGCTAGAGTTAAGCGAATAAAATATTTTAAGTACAAGAAGTTACTCCATTAACTTC
Organism: uncultured Bacteroidales bacterium; assembly: GCA_964292095.1. Classification (GTDB taxonomy): domain Bacteria; phylum Bacteroidota; class Bacteroidia; order Bacteroidales; family UBA932; genus Egerieousia. The sequence continues at coordinate 8,260 of CAXYUL010000007.1, forward strand.
TTGTACTTAAATCTTTTAGGCTCTATATTTCCAAGTCTTGCCTTCTTGTTTTCTTCGTATTCGCTATAGCTTCCCTCAAAGAAGTAGACCTTAGAATCTCCTTCAAAGGCAAGAATATGTGTGCAAATTCTATCTAAGAACCACCTATCATGAGAAATAACAACTGCGCATCCTGCAAAATTCTCCAAACCCTCCTCCAATGCTCTAATTGTATTAACATCCACATCATTTGTTGGTTCATCTAATAATAAAACATTAGCTTCTTCTTTTAATGTTAAAGCTAAATGTAATCTATTTCTCTCTCCACCACTTAGTATTCCACATTTCTTCTCTTGATCTGCCCCAGAAAAATTAAATCTAGATACATAAGCTCTTGCATTCACCTCCTTATTACCCAATTTTACAAAATCTGAATTATCTGCAATTACCTGATATACAGTATTGTCGGGATTAATAGACTTATGTTGCTGATCTACATATGCTATCTTAACAGTTTCGCCAATAGTAAAGCTACCCTTATTTGGAGAATCTAATCCCATTATTAAACGGAACAAGGTTGTTTTACCAGCCCCATTTGGTCCAATAATTCCAACTATTCCTGCTGGTGGTAACTTAAAATTAAGCCCCTCATAAAGTACCCTATCTCCAAATGCTTTTGTAACATCAATAGCCTCAATCACATTAGTACCTAAACGTGGCCCATTAGGAATAAAAATCTCTAGTTTTTCTTCCTTCTGCTTCCCGTCTTCGTTCAACATTTTCTCATATGCCGATAAACGTGCCTTGCCCTTAGCCTGCCTTGCCTTAGGAGACATTCTAACCCACTCTAGCTCACGCTCAAGCGTTTTTCTTCTCTTACTCTCTTGCTTCTCCTCTTGTTTCAATCTAATAGACTTTTGATCTAACCAAGAAGAATAATTTCCCTTCCAAGGAATTCCCTCTCCCCTATCTAATTCCAAAATCCAGCCTGCAACATTATCCAAGAAATACCTATCATGTGTAACAGCTATAACCGTACCCTTGTACTGCTGCAGATGTGCTTCTAGCCATTGAATACTCTCAGTATCTAAGTGGTTTGTAGGCTCATCCAACAATAACACATCTGGTTCTCTAAGCAATAAACGGCATAAAGCTACTCTTCTTCTTTCTCCTCCCGACAAATTCTTAACCAAAGCATCTGGATCTGGACACATTAGTGCATCCATGGCCCTTTCTAACTTTGAATCTAGCTCCCATCCATTAGCATGCTCTATCTTTTCTGTTAGTTCACCTTGATAATCAATAAGTTTTGCCATATCATCATCACTCATAGGCTCCATAAATTTAGCATTTACAGCCTCATATTCCTTCATTAAATCTACAACTTCTTGCACGCCCTCTTCTACCACTTGCTTAACAGTCTTAGTATCATCTAAAATAGGCTCTTGCTCTAAATACCCGAGGGTATAGCCAGGAGCCCACACAACTTCTCCTACATAAGATTTTTCTAAACCTGCAATAATTTTCATTAATGTTGATTTACCAGACCCATTCAAACCTATTATACCTATCTTAGCTCCATAAAAAAAGGAAAGATAAATATCCTTTAATATCACTTTATTATTTTGTGGCAATATCTTGCCAACTCCATTCATAGAAAAAATTATTTTTTCGTCTGCCATATCTTATGCTAAAAAGTTATCAGTTATTAATTATATACAATAATACAAACGCAAAATTACATAAAAGAATCAAAGCTGCCAAATGAATATTTGTTATAAAAGAGAGTTAAAAAATTATCAAATATTACCTTATATGATTAAATTTGTAAAATAATAATATACCAACAATACTATGAAGAAAATATTTTTAACGCTCTTTGCTTTAATAAGCATATCATGCGTAAATATTAATTTTAAAGATAGCTCAATTCCTCTTGATTTTACTCTTCCTCTTGCTGATTTTACAATAAAAGATAGTCTATTATTTAATTGGATGGGGATAGAAAATAATCTTAAGAAAAACGAAGAAGGGATACTAAGCATAGTATCTTCATCAGATTTTTCACTAAGGTCTAACAGCGATTTTGACCCCCTTTTTACAATAGAGCAACAAAATTTTTATTTTAACTTAAATCTAAATCTTGGAACATCCACTAGCGATATTTCGTTAGACATACCAGAAAATACAAAATTTTCAGCTAGTTTAGAATTAAACGACGAAGCTAGAATTGAACAACTACTACTAGAAAGCGGCTATATAAAAATTAAGATCTACAACAATATCTCTAATTTTTCTGATATTGAATGTACAATTCCTCAACTTACAAAAGACAATATTCCACTTAAACTTAAGGTAAATGAGTTAAGATCTCTAAATGGTTATACACTAAAAATAGACCAAAACAAAGGAAACAATAATCAATTAGATTTTATAATAAGTGGGCGTGTAGATATTAAGAAGGGCGATAATCTAGATAATCTAGCCTTTAATATAAATATAGATAATCTAAAATTTACTTATGCAAAAGGCTTTTTGGGCAGAGAAGAAATTAAATTAAATGGCAACTATAATACCAACATAGATAAATCTATTTCTGATTTCATAAAAGACTCAGAAGTATATTCTTCTAACCCTCAGATACACCTAAATATCAATAACCAATTTAACGTTCCAATCCTAATAAAGATAGATGATCTAAATATTAATAATAGCACTCTTAGCTTAAAACAAGGCTTAAACACATCTAAATTTCTACTAAAAGGCAAAGAAAACAATGTGATAATATTAGATAATAATATTACACAAAGTCAAAAAGAGTTTTCTGAAATAATAGCCAAGGGACTATATAACTATAAATTCAATTTCTCTGTTATTTATAACCCAACAAAAGAAGATATAGAAGATGGTAGCTATCAAAGGCCTTTAACAAATGAAATATCTAAAGGCCAAGCACTCACAGCTAAAGAAACACTAATTATTCCACTAAGTGGTAAATTTAAGAGCATAAAAGCAGAACAGCTTTTTAGCTTTATTAAAGCCTCTGATAATTCCGAAGATGGCAGCAATAACATAAATAATAAATTAGATTATCAAAATATAAAAATTGCTGTTTTAGCAGAGAATCAATTGCCAATAAATATTAAAATAAACTTACGTGCATACACTAAAGATGGAGATTCATTAGATATATTTAAAAATCCAATATTAATTGAAGCCTCTAATGGATATAAACCTCAATCATCTGCATTTAAAGCAGGCATAATAGATAGAAATTCTATAAATATTCAGACATTAGACTCTAAAGCCTCTAACATACTAATGCACTCGGAAAATTTAAAAATAATATTAGAGGGGCAGTCTAGCAATTTTCCAAACAAAAATGTTAATATATACTCACCTTCCTTTGTAAGAATTAAACTAATTACTAATCTTAATGGTGGGCTTAAATTGTAAGCTTAAGTTATAATAATACACATAAAGCCTGGTATAAAACTAGGCTTTATGTGTAATGTAAATGGTTAATTCTACAATTTATCTACTTCATCTGCTCTGCAGCCTTAAGAAAAATCTCCAAGCCAGCATCTGTAAGAGGATGCTTTAACAAACCTTCTATTGCTGATAGAGGGCAAGTTGCAACATCTGCACCTACTTCTAAACACTGCATAATATGCTGTGTATTTCTAATAGAAGCCGCAAGCACTTGTGTATCAAAACCATAATATCTATATGTTTCTACAATTTTAGACACTAATGAAATTCCATCAGAACAAATATCATCTAAACGCCCTACAAAAGGGCTAACATAAGTTGCACCGGCTTTTGCCGCTAAAAGAGCCTGACCTAAAGAAAAAACTAAAGTACAATTAGTTTTAATCCCTTTTTTAGAGAAATACTTTACAGCTCTTATACCCTCTGCTGTGCAAGGAAGTTTTACAGTAATTTTAGAGTCTATTGCAGCAAGTTCTTCGCCTTCTAATACCATACCATCATAATCTGTAGCAAAAACCTCTGCGCTTACAGGGCCATCTACAATCTGGCATATAGCTACATAATGTTTAAAAATCTCCTCTTTGCCTTTTACGCCTTCTTTTGCCATTAAACTAGGATTGGTGGTTACGCCATCCAAAATTCCCATATCCTGCGCTTTAGCAATTTGCCCAAGATTTGCTGTATCAATAAAAAACTTCATATCAAATGCTTTAAATTAAAAAAAACTGTTCTAGCAGCAAAAGTACAACTTTTTAGTTTATTTTTGCAAAGAATTTATATCAAATTTTCTAGTAAAACTAAAGGCTATGCAAAAACAAGAAATCACCAATATAGATTATATATTATTTTTACTACTTAAGGCAGCTCTATGGAATCAAATGCCAAAAGATATTAAAGTATTTGAAACTCTAAGCCAAAAAGAATGGGAATTAATAATGCTTAACTCTGCTAATAATGCCGTTAAAGCCATAGCCTACGATGGGGTTTGTGCAATACAAAAAAACTACCCTACAAGCATAAACATAGAAAAAAAGATAAAATTAGCATGGGCATATAATGTAGATATTATAGAACAACAATATGCCTATCACAAAAAGACAGCAGAAGAATTTGCCCATCTAATGGCAAAACATAATATTAAAACTACAATTATAAAAGGTCTAAGCCTATCTAATTACTATCCTATTGCCAAACTCAGAGAGTGTGGCGATATAGATATATTTTTAAATGACAACTACAACAAAGGCAATCAAATAATAAAAGATCTATCAATAGCAGTAAACACTCATTACGAGAAACATTCTTCTTTCTATTACAAAAAAATTGACATAGAAAATCATAAATTCTTTTTAAATAAACAAGTATATAAAGTAGATAAGATATTAGAAGAGCACTTAAATACTTATTTACACACAGAGCCACAAACTCTAATTTTTAACCAAGAGCCTAAAATATACACACCTTCTGCAAACTTTAATACAATATTCTTAAGCAGACACATGATATCTCACCTTTCTATGGGAAGTAAACTCAGACACTACACAGATTGGTGCTTATATATAAATGCAAATAAAGACAAAATAGATTTTGATAAAATTTCTCAAATTTTTATAGAGGCAAAACTAGGGCCCATACTAAATGCAATTAACTACTTTTGCATTAATAATTTAGGACTAGAAACAAATTACTTTCCCAAACTAGGGCAAGAGAATACCATAGTTTCTGCAAAATTGCTAAGTTTCTTTGAGCATAATAAAATCTCTATGTTAAAACATGGCAAATTAGCAAATCTAATATATAAGGCTAAACTTGTGATATACCAAAATATTAAAGAGAGCAAACTAGTTCATGGTCAAAACAAAATTGCTCTACTATCCTTCATAATTCTAAGACAAATTAAACGATACAAAGAAATTTTTAAAGTATAGGCTACAATATCTACTTTATTCTGCGCCCACTTAGGCTCCCACCACAAACCGATATCTAGGTAATCAAAGTTCTCCTGTGGCGACCTGTTATTACGTTTAGTTTAGAGTGGTTGTTATATTACATCTCTTTTATTAGCTGCAATTAAGCTATCTCATTTGTCCTATTATAGAACTTCATAAGTCTTACTTTTTACAGCCGTAAATTTTACCCACGTTGCAAATACAATAAAATTATGCCTAATTGTTCGTGTTCTACTGTTTTATATTCAATAAAAGAGAAAATAATAACATCATTTTTTAATAGTTTAAAACCAAAATTCTAATTTACCTACATAATTTCCTTTCTCTTCTGCGGTAACAATAACCACATCTTTACCTATTTTATTTGTTACAATAGTCTTAGACTCTATATATGTATGAGAGTGACCTCCTATAATTACATCAACATTTTCTGTGTTTTTAGCTAGCATATCATCTGATGGAGCATGATCTGAACCATCATCATATCCTACATGACTAAGCACTATCACCAAGTTACATTTTTCATTAAATTTTAAAATACTTGCAAGGGAATCAATTATTTTATATGGCTGTTTATAAACCATTCCCTCTATGTTTTTGGGGTTTACAAGAGTTGAAATATCTGTATGCACTCCAATAACTCCAACTTTATATTTACCTCGTTTAATAATAGTATAAGGTTTAACCTTAGAATTAAGTGAACAATTAGAAAAGTCATAATTTGAGCAAACAAATGGAAACTTTGCATTTGAAATTCTTCTACTAATTTCTTTTACGCCATTATCAAATTCGTGATTTCCTAAGCAAGCAACATCATAGCCAAGAGCATTCATAAGCTCAATTTCTGCATCTCCTTTAAAAAGAGTAAAATAAGGCGTCCCTTGGCTAAAATCTCCAGCATCCATAAGTAGCACATTTTTATGCTCTGCTCTAGTTTTATTAATAAAAGCTTCTCGCCTTTGGTAACCAGCCAATCCTGCTCCAGGTCCTGCAGTTTGTGGTAAAATTTGACTATGAGTATCATTAGTATGTAAAATTACTAAATCCTGAGCATTAATATTGCCCAAAACAAAGAATAATAAAAGTGCTATTATCGTTTTTTTCATCTTATTAACTATTTAATAATTACCCTGTTATCTACATTTGCATCTATTAATCTATTAGCCTTGGTCTCCTTTATAAAGTATTCTATAACAGCATCTCTTATTAAAATTCCTGTTTCAATAACATTTTGAGCCTTCTTTAAAACAAAAATTTTATCTCCACCACCCAAAATAAAATCTATAGTTGCCAACTTGTATATTTTTTCGTCATCAACTATTTTTCCTCCAACCAATAGTTTACTTACCTTTTTATTTTCTATAATTAGCTCTATTCCGCTAAGAGGCTCCATCCTTTCAATCGCCGCAAAATCATCTAACATTTTCTTAATATATTTTCCTTTTATTTCTAATATTACAATTCTATTATCAAAAGGAAAAACAGAGAAAATATCCGAAACAGATATTCCTCCTTGTTTAAACACGGTTCTTATCCCACCAAAGTTAGTTAATGCAATATCCGCCTTACCTAATCCCTTAGAAGCCAAATAATCATTAGCTCTAAACCTTATTATATCAACAGCTAAATTTGATAAAGGGCTCTCTGGTGGATACCTTAATAATTCTTTTGCTGTAGTGCCAACGATAATATCTAAAGAATCTACCTTTGGCTTATATTTAGCTATTATCTTAGTTGAAGCTAGTTCTCCACTAGAGTTCCAAAGAGAATCCATTTTAACCAAAGACCATTCTATACGCTTTGGGGGTTTTGCTGTTTTCTTATTTTGAGCACTAAGTTCAACAAGGCTAGAACTAGTAATAGACAAACTACAAAATAGAAAACAAAAAACAATATACTTTAATATAGTATTCATATCATTTAATAATAACAATTAATGTCTAAGTGTGTAAAAAATATCAATCTTTTACACACTTAAATGTTCAGAAAGGCTAATCTAATACTTAAGCCATTTAAATAAATCTTTCCAACTAGGTTTTTTCCCATACATTAATATTCCAACTCTATAAATTTTAGCAGAAACATAAGCCATAGCTAAGAATGTTACAACCAAAAGAGCAATAGACAGAGCTAATTCCCAAACTGGTACTCCATAAGCAATTCTAGCCAGCATTACCATTGGTGATGTAAACGGAATAATGGAGCCCCAAAAAGATAGGGAGCTATCGGGATATTGAAATGTATGAATCATAATAAAGAGCCCTATAATTAAGGGCATTGTAATTGGCAAAATTAGTTGCTGCGTATCTGCCTCATTATCAACTGCAGCTCCAACAGCCGCAAATAAACTAGAATACAACAAGTATCCTAATGCAAAATACACTACAAATGCAGATAGTATAGTAAAGTAATCTATCTCTTGCAATGCCACTATAAACTCCTGTGCTCCAGAAAGTTCTACATTTGCCATGGGCATTTGAGCACTTGCTTGTGCCATTTGCAATGAATCTAATCCCATAGTAGAACCTATTTGAGAAGTGGGAGAAACACTTTTTGCAATATCATCCCACCCAAGAAAACTTGACGCTCCCACAACAATAACCAAAGTAAGAACAATCCAAATAAAGAATTGTGTTAAAGCAACAGAGGCAACTCCTAAAATTTTTCCCATCATTAACTGAATTGGCTTTACAGAAGAAACAATTACTTCTACAATTCTGGTACTTTTCTCCTCTATAACACTTCTCATAACCATACTTCCAAACATAAAAATAAACATATAAATCATAAAGCTAGCTATATATCCTATTCCCATATAAATTTCTACTTTAGATTCTGTTTCTTTTCCATCATCCCCTATTTTAAAAGTCTTTATACTTATATTTGTTTTAACAGCATTTAAGATTGTATCTATGTTTGGAATATTATAATCCTTAAGCTTATTATCTTCTACGGCTTTTTTTATATTTTTTTCTATTTGAGATTGAACATTTATATTAAGCTGCTTTTTAGATACCGCTGAAACGCTTAAATTTTTAGTTGAATCTAAAGCAGAAATTCCAATAATTGCGTCTACACCTAAATTATCAAAATCTTTTTTTAATTGTTCTAAAGATTTACCTTTTATCTGCTCAAATTCTGTCTCTTCTGTGTTTTCTAAATAAGGCATTACAATACCAGATTCGTCAATTACAGCTAATTTAAGCTTATCCGAACTAGAGAAGAGCATAATTAACGATGGCACAATCATTAAACCTGCAAAAAGTAGTGGAGTAAGTACTGTAGTAAGTATAAACGATTTTTTCTTAACTCTTGTGCTAAACTCTCTTGCTAGTATTATAAAAATTTTATTTTTTTTCATTTTTCTAAGTTTTAAATTTTGCTTTGCAATATAATTAAAATAAAAGTAGTAATAATCTACTAACTAACTAGTTTAATAAAAATATCATTCATTCTAGGAATAAGCTCCCTATAAGAAACTATATCTACTTTAGCTATTAACTCACCAAGCACAATAGAACTTCTAACATTTCTATTTACCTCTAGTATAGCTCTTCTGTAAGATTTTAGTTCTGACTGTTCTACAATAGAATATAACGCCTCACCATGCTCTACTAAAGAGCTTTCAGATAATTTCTCACTTCCTCTAAAAAGCAGTTCTACCCTATTATTACCATAATCTCTTCTAATTTTATCTGTATTACCACTTATTATTAAATTAGATTTGTTTATAAGTGCAATATTATCACATAGCTCCTCAACCGACTCCATATTATGTGTAGATAAAATAATACTAGTCCCCCTATCTTTCATTGCTAAAATTTCCTTTCTTATTAAGTTAACATTTACTGGGTCGAAACCAGAAAAAGGCTCATCTAATATAAGCAAAGAAGGCTCATGCAATACTGTTGTAATAAACTGTATCTTTTGCGCCATTCCTTTTGAGAGTTCCTCAACTTTTTTATTCCACCATGCTTGAATTCCAAACTTTACAAACCAAACTTTAAGTTTAGCCGTTGCCTCTGAAGTACTAAGCCCTTTTAATTGTGCTAAATACAATGCTTGCTCTCCAACTTTCATTTTTTTATACAATCCCCTTTCTTCTGGCAAATAGCCAATCTTCTCTATATCAGAAGGTTTTAAGGGCTGGCCATTAAAGAGAATCTGTCCATTGTCGGGAAGAGAAATCTGATTTATTAGACGAATAAGTGTTGTTTTTCCGGCTCCATTAGGGCCTAAGAGTCCAAATATTTCCCCTTGTGGCACATCAATATTAACAGAATTTAATGCTGTAAAATCACCAAACTTTTTTGTAATATTGGAACATGTAATAATTCCCATAATTTGTAGTTTAAAATTTTAATGGCTACAAATATACAAAAATTAATAAAAGATATAAGAAAAAAGAAGATACTTTCTTATTCTT
>CAXYUL010000008.1:0-17127 GCA_964292095.1 uncultured Bacteroidales bacterium
TTACATCATCTGGAGTTACAGGATTAAAGATAGAGGGACGTGCAAGAAGCGCCGAATATGATAAAAAAGTAAGTAGTGCATATAGACGTGCAGTAGATGCTGTACTAGATGGTACTTGGAACAAAGAATTAGCAGCTTCTTTAAAAGAGGAGCTTGCAGAGGTTTTTAATAGGGGATTTTGGGATGGATATTATCAGGGTGCAAAGCTTGGTGAGTGGAGTGATGTTTATGGAAATAAAGCAACAAAAAAGAAGAGCTATATTGGAAGAGTTACTAATTATTTTTCCAATATAGGTGTGGCAGAAATTCTGGTAGAGACAGGGGAATTAAATGTTGGGGATAATATTATTATTACAGGACCTTCGTCGGGAGTAATAGAGTATAAAATAGAAGAAATAAGAGTAGATCTTAAGAGTGTGAGTAAGGCACTAAAGGGAGAGTATTGCTCTGTGGCTATAGCGGATAAACTTAGAAGATCTGATAAGGTTTATTTGTTTGCTTAGTTAAGTGAGAGTCATGTATATTTGGGAGTTATTTTGTTTATAATAAAGATTTTAGTATATGGAGTTTAAAAAATTTAGTAGAATAAATAACATTGTAGCACTGCTTGTGTTGTTTATTGCGTCTTTTACCTACCTTTCTACAATTGAGCCAACTACTAGTTTTTGGGATTGTGGAGAGTTTATAGCGTCGTCATATAAGTTAGAAGTAGGGCACCCTCCTGGAAACCCTGTTTTTCAGGTAATTGCAAGATTTTTTACCCTTTTTGGAGATAAAGAGCATGCAGCTATGTTGGTAAATGCTATGAGCGCTTTGTGTTCTGCTTTTACTATTTACTTTTTGTATCTCACAATTGTACATTTAGGACGTAGAATTGTAGAGAAGAATGCAGAAAAGAAAGATGATAATTATGTAGAGGCTCTTGGAAAGAATGCGGTGTCTATTATTGGTGCAGGAGTGGTTGGCGCCTTAGCATATTGTTTCTCTGATACTTTTTGGTTTTCTGCGGTTGAGGGCGAGGTATATGCTATGTCTTCTTTATTTACAGCTGCAGTTTTTTGGGCAATGCTCAAATGGGAGGAGCAGGCAGACAAACCATATGCTAATAGATGGATAGTGCTTATAGCGCTATTAATGGGAGTATCAATAGGTGTACATCTTTTAAATTTACTTGCAATTCCAGCTTTGGTCTTCATTTATTATTATAAGAAGTTTGAAGTTAGCAGAAAAAGGTCTTTTCTGGTTCTATTATTGTCGGGAGTAATATTAGCTGTAATTTTATATGGTATAATTCCTTTCTTGCCAAAATTTGCTGCTTATGTAGATTTGTTCTTTGTTAATAGCTTAGGTATGCCTTTTAATGTTGGGGCTGCTTTTCTTTTACTCTTGCTATTTGCTGCGTTTTTTTGGGGAATTTATTTTACATATAAAAAGAACAAGGTATTATTAAATACCATTTTGCTTTGTACTACAATGATTGTTATTGGATATTCTACTTATGCTGTGGTTGTTATACGCTCTGCTGCTAATACACCAACAAATGAGTACCAACCAGATAATCCTTTTACTTTGGTACGCTATTTAGCTCGTGAGCAATATGGTAGTAGCCCATTAATTTATGGAGAAACATTTGCTTCTCAACACGTTGATATTAAGGTTCCTAAATACTATAATGTGCTAGATGGAAAGTATATTAAGGTTGATGGACCTGCAGAGCCTATATATGATAATTCGGCTAAGATGTTGTTCCCTAGAATGTGGTCTTCTGGTGGTGATGATAGCTACGTTCCTTTTTATCACGTATATACAAAGGGGCAAGGTAAATCTATTGCAGGAAGTGATAAAAAAATTCCAACTTTTGGTGCTAATATGTCATATTTCATTAATTATCAGATAGATTTTATGTACCTGAGGTATTTTATGTGGAATTTTGTTGGAAGACAAAACGATTTACAGTCTACTATTCCAGGGGATAAGTTTAAAGGTAATTGGGAGAGCGGAATAGGCTTTATAGACCAAATGCGTTTGGGAGATCAGAGCGAGGGCCCAGACTATATAGTTAATAGTAGAGCAAAAAACCACTATTATTTTTTGCCATTAATTTTAGGCTTAATCGGCTTGTTCTATCAACTTAAAAAAGATAAAGAGAATTGGCTTGTAACCATGCTTTTGTTCTTGTTAACAGGTTTAGCAATTGTGGTTTATTTAAATCAACCTCCAATGCAGGCACGCGAGAGAGATTATGCTTATGCTGGGTCTTTTTATGCTTTTACAATTTGGATAGGATTTGCGGTTATGTGGCTAAGTGAGCTAATAAGGAAATATACTAAACCAGCCATAGCAGGCGGAGTAGCAACCCTTGTCTGCTTAACTGTTCCTGCTTTAATGGGGGCAGAAAACTGGGACGACCATGATAGGAGTGATAGGTATACTGCTAGAGATCTTGCTTACAACTATTTGCAAACAGTAGATAAGAATTCTATTTTAATAACACATGGGGATAATGATACTTTCCCTCTTTGGTTTATTCAAGAAGTAGAGGAAGTACGTACCGATGTAAGAATTATGAATACTTCTTTATTAGGAACAGATTGGTATATAGATCAAATGCAAAGGAAAACTTATGATTCTGATCCGGTTAAGTTTAGCATTGGAAGAAGACAGTATTTATATGGAACTAACGAGTTTATTCCTATTTATGATAGATTTGATGGTAAAAATGTATTGGCAAAAGATGTAATTGATATATTTAAAAATCCAAAAATTACAGTACAACTTACAGATGGAGCAGACCATAATTATATAGCAGCGCGTAAGCTTTTAATTCCTGTAAATAAAGAGAATGTGCGTAAATATAAAATAGTTGCAGAAAAAGATATGGAGTTTGTTCCCGATACAATAGTTTTAACTATTCCGGCGGAGAAAAATGCAATTATCAAATCTGAACTTATGATTTTAGATTTACTTGCTAATTACAATTGGGATAGGCCTATTTATACTCTACAGAAAGGTGCGGATATAAATATAGGATGGAAAGAATATTTACAATACGATGGATTTGCCTATAAATTTGTGCCAATTAAGAGTACTACAGGTTTATACAATGGTCCAATTACTCAAATGGACGAAGATGCACTTTATGATAAAATAAAGAATGTTTATAGGTGGAATAGTTTAGCCGATACAACTATTAATGTAGACTATCAAAATCTATTAACATTTAATAATCTAATATCTCCAAGGGAAATTTTAAGCACAACTGCTAAATATTTGCTTTCTAAGGGTAAAAAGGAAAAGGCTGTAGAACTTTTAGATATGATGACTACAATAATGCCAACTAAAAATTTCCCTTTAAACAACTCTCTATTAGCTTCGCTTACAGAAAGGAGTGTTTTAGATGCTATTGCTACATACTTGCAAGCAGGAGAGAGAGATAAAGCATTTAAATTAGCAAATCAGTTTTTAGCTGAGAATGATAAAGCTCTTAAGCTATTTTCTAAAATGTATAAGGGAGAATTTTTGTCTTCAGAAGATTTTGAGCGCTCTTTATATTATGTTTTGATGGTGGCCGAAGTTTACAAGAATAACGGAGAAGCTGAAAAAGGAGCAGAATTAGAGCAATCGGTGCACGAATTTTTTAGATAATAGAAACTAGATAAATATATAATTTATAATATATAGAGGGTGGCAAAAAGTTAATTACCTTTGTCACCCTCTCTTTTTAAGTTTGTTCTTCCTTAAACATTATGTAGTAGTAGGTTGCAACCTCTCATTTCTGCCTCTTTTAAACGGCCTTCTACTGTAAATAATGACGATAATTCTCCTGGATTAAAAAGATATGCCATATCTTCTGTTTCTATAAAAGAGCAGGAGTTTATGTTAGCTAGATCTATAATATTAATGCCACCAAGTGCTGTTGATTTAGCAAATGGGTGGTTGTTATTGCTTGTTGTGTAATAAGAAAATGGGTTCTGTAGATTTCTTACCATTATTTGCATCCAAGGAGGGCTTTTAAATACGCCTTCTGTCTTAGAATATGCTTGTGATAATAATTCTGCCATGCCATATTCAGAATGTATATTATAGGTTCCAAAACCTGCTCTTAATTTATTGTGAAGCGTTTTTCTATCCATTTCTATACCTCTGCCCTTCATGCCTCCAGTTTCCATTATTATTAGGTCTTTGTAATCTATAGAATAATTATCTAAGAAATCTAAAAGGGCAAATGTAACTCCCAATAAAATGGTTTTTTTTCTATTATCCTTTAGGTAATTTAAAGTATCGTGTAGTTCTTTAAAATTGTATAGATAAAAACCACTTTTACTGTTTTCTTCTAAACTTATGTTTATAAGCTCGTTAGCCATATAAACCAAGGATGAGCCTTGCCTTTCTAAATAAGAAGGGAGTAATGCTAATATTGTATATTCCTTAGGATTACCGTAGAATATATTAAATGACTTTATAAAACTATCCTTATATACAGAAACATCGCTTACATAGTGCTTAGAAGGAACTGTCCCTCCTGTAGAACTACTTGTAAAAATTATTTGTTTTGTTTCTATTGCATTATTATATACATTGTTGCATATAATTTCTTTACTTTTAAAGAAACAAATAGGAAGAAATGGAATTTGTTCTAGGCTATTAATTTTAGAACTGTCAACTTCTAAGAGATTAATATATTCTTTATATACAGGATTATTTTTACTTTGTATCCTAAACACATTTAAGGCAATATCCCTAAACTCTTCCTGTGTTTTTATATTAAATATTCTCTGTCTTATGTTTTTGTCTTGCATCTTAGTTTTGTTAAAGTTGCAAAAATGTTTTTTTGCTAATTATTATTAATAGAACTCAGTTCATTTATATATGTTTGGTCTTTCCATAATCTAGGAACCTTATTTTGGCCTCCAATTTTTCCACGTTTTTGCAACCATTTATAAAAGGTATTAGGAGCCACGCTTATTATTTCTAGCTCCTCCATTGTGGCGTTACCAGCTCTTTTAGCTTGATAATCAGAATTGATATCGCATAATAAATTGTCTAATACTTTTGTAAACTCTTTGATATCTCTAGGAGGTGTAGAAAATTCTATTAGCCATTTATGGTGGCCTTTACAGTTATTTAAGTCCATAAAAACTGGTGCAACAGTATAGTCGCTCACATTGCAATTGCAAGCTAAGCAAGCTTTAGCTAATGCCTGTTCTGTATTATTTATCATTAATTCTTCGCCAAAAGCGTTAATAAACAATTGCGTCCGTCCAGTAATTATAAAGCGGTGAGGGTATAGAGATGTAAATTTTATAGTGTCGCCAATAAGATAGCGCCATAAACCACCTACTGTGCTTATTACTAAGGCATAATTAACACCTAACTCAACTTGATTAATTGTTGGGAAATTATAAATTTCTCCTTCTAATGCCCTATCTAGGTCTTTGGAAGGAATAAATTCATAAAAGACGCCATTACCAACAGTAAACATCATAGAATTTATACTTAAATCGTCTTGAAACCCAAAATAGCCCTCCGAGGCATTATAGTTTTCTAAATAATGCATATTACTTATGGGAAAAAGTTTTTTATAAATCTCTCTATATGGCTCAAAGCCAATTCCGCCATGCATAAAAAGCTCTATATTTTTCCATACTTGAGCTATATTTTCTTTTCCACTATATTCAAGTATTTTATTCATTAAAATAAGATTCCAGCTAGGCACTCCAGCAAAATTGCTAACATTCTCTCTAATACTTTCTTTGCAAATTTTTTCTATTTTATAGTTAAAATCTGCAGTAAGAGCAGTTTTTCTACTTGGAGTTCTAAAAAGCTCTGCAATACATGGCGAATTCTTAAGAAGAATTGCAGATAAGTCGCCGGCAAATTTACTTCCCGACAAATCTAACTGCACACTGCCGCCAAGGGTGAGGGCCTTACCATTAAACAATTTACTATTGGGAAAAGAATTGATATATGAAGCAAGCATTCTTTTAAAACCACCATAGTGATTAAGAGTTAGGCTACAAGGACTGATTGGAATAAACTTACTTTTATCTGAGCTGGTTCCACTACTTTTAGCAAACCATTTTACCTTTTGATTCCATAGCACATAGTCTTTACCTTCTCTAATAGAGTTTATGTATGGAACAAAAGCGTTATAATCTCTAATTGGAATGTTTTTCTGAAATGCACCTATGCTAGAGGCCAGGCTATTACCATTAAAATATCTGCCGCTTGTAAAATTAATGATTGTATTAAAGTTATGTTCTTTTCCAAATAAAGTTTCTCTACCATTTTTTAGTAAAAAATTAAAGCATTCGTTCTGATATTTAAATGGGTCTTTCTTACTTTGGTCTATTTCAAACAGTAGTTTCTTAGATAATTGGAGGAATGTTTTATTAATTATGCTCATTTTTTACATATGTTTGAATACTTAAGTAGCATTAGTGTTAGCAAAGGTAATTAAATTATTTAAAAACATTATGTAAAACATCTAAAGATTTAATTTCTATATTGCATCCTAAATGATGGCATAAGTAATTTGTCATTTGCAAAGAAAAAGAGTTGCGCAATGCTCCGCTGCATTTTATTGTAGCAATATCTGTTGCATTAATGTTTAAAATGTGGGCAAGTAAAATTGATTCTTCCTCCAAAAAATAGGGCATATTTTTAGGCTTAAGTGAGCTAAATGAGGCAGTTGATACATCAAAAATAGGCCTATTAGTATTGTAATCGTTTAGTGGCATAAAGCCTAAAATTTTACTTAAGTGTACTAAAAAGTATAGGTGGAAGTTATTACTACCATCTTGTATATGTTCTAAAAGTTTAATAGAAGAACTTAGATAGTTGTAAAGTTGAATATTGGGCTCTACTTCCTTTATTATTTTAATAAGCAGCTCTGTGATAAAAATGGCGATGGCACTTTTTTGCACTTTTGTTCTTATTTCTAACAGGGGATACGCAGTGCTAATTTCTTTTATATTGGCTATAGAGTTATTAGATTTAAATTTTGGTGCTTCTGTAACGATATCAACTATTGCTAAATGATGTAGCATTGCCAAAGCACTTTTGTTTCTGTTTCCTCCTCTTAGGTATAGAGATAATCGTCCATGTAGCTCGCTATAACATTGTACAACTAGGCCAGAGTCAGAGTGTTTTATATTGTTTAGAACTATTATCTGAAATTTGTTAGACATTATGGGATTACAGAGTTAATATAATTTGCAAATTCTCTAAGGGCTTTTCCCCTATGTGATATGCTATTTTTTTGCTCTAGAGATATTTGTGCAAGAGTACAATTGTAGTTTTGTGGAATAAAGATGGGGTCGTAGCCAAAGCCTTCGCTACCACTTAATTCTCTTGCTATTTTGCCTTTAAGTATACCCTCAAAACAAATTGTTTGTCCATCTATAATTAGTGCAATAACTGTTTTAAATTGAGCGTTCCTATTTGCTTTGTCTTTTAAAATACGTTCCCTTGCATCTAGTTCTCTTAGGAGTTTTTTCATATTTTCCATTGGAACATTGAGACTTACTTTTGCACTTAAATTGGATAAGGGGCTATTACTATAAGTGTCGGGAAGCAAATAATACCTTGCTGTATATACGCCTGGTTCTCCGTCTAAAATATCTACTTCTAATCCAGTATCGTCTGCAAGGCAGGTTTTATGAGTTTTATTCCATAAGTACATTGCCTTTTGGCAGGCATTATCTTTTAGTGTGTTGCCAGTTTCTGGGATTTCTTCTATAATCCCTAAGTCTTTGGGAGTGATAATGTTAAAGGATTTTCCTAAAGCTTCTTTAGCTTCTATTATCTTATGTGTGTTGCTCGTTGCAAAAATTATATCCATAGCACAAAAATATAAAAATTAATTTAAAAAAATTAATTATTATTTAGGTTTTTATTACCAATTGTTATACTTAAGTTTATTTACAAAACTATATATATAAAAGAATTGTATATTTGCATAATTAAAATAAATTATATGAGAAGAATAGTTAAGAATTTTATAAGCATAACCTTACTTAGTTTAATATTTAGTGTAAATTCTTTTGCACAAAGTAAAGAGTTTAAAGCTGGACAGAGTTTAGAAATACAATATAATATATTAAAAGAACTTCAGCAAAACTATGTAGATAGTATCAAATTTGACAAAATGGTAAAAGAGGGTATAGATGCAATGTTAGAGAGTCTAGATCCTTATACAGAGTATATTACAGAAGAAAATGACGATCAAATAGAGCTTATGACAACTGCTACTTATGGAGGTATAGGTGCTCTTATTAAAAAAGTTGATAGTCTTGGTGTTGTTATTTCGCAACCTTATTTTGGCTCGCCTGCTGTTAAGTACGGGTTGGAGCCTGGAGATATTATTCTTAAGATTAATGGAGAGGACGTAAAACCTTTAAGTGCAGATAAATGTAGTTCAAAGATGAAGGGACAGCCAGGTACCGAAGTTGTTTTCTTAGTAAAAAAGGCACGTAGCGGTGAAATTAAGGAGATAAAAATTACAAGAGAGAGGGTGCATATTTCTGATGTGTCTTATAGCGGAATGTACAATAATTCTATAGCTTACATTAAATTAGATGCCTTTTCTGTTGGCGGTGCAGAAGATGTTAGGAAGGCACTATTGTCTTTAAAAGAAAAAGGTGCAAAAAAACTAGTTTTAGATTTAAGGGGTAATGGTGGTGGAGTTATGGAAGAGGCTATAGATATAGTTTCTCTTTTTGTTAACAAAGGTACCACTGTAGTATCTTCTAAGGGGAGATCTCCAGAATTTTTAAAAACATATAAAACAACAAAAGAACCAGTTGATACACTTATTCCACTTATGGTTTTGGTAAATTCGGGCTCGGCGTCTGCCTCAGAGATTGTTGCTGGAGCAATACAAGACTTAGATAGGGGAGTTATTATGGGTACTCGTTCATTTGGGAAAGGCCTTATACAGGGATTTCAATCTGTAGGTTATGGTGGCAAATTAAAGTTTACAATAGCAAAATATTATACTCCAAGTGGTAGATGCGTACAATCATTAGACTATTCTAATAGGAATGCTGACGGAAGTGTAGGTAATGTTCCAGATTCTTTAAAAAAAGCATTCAAAACATTAAAAGGAAGAACAGTATATGATGGTGGAGGTATTACTCCAGATACAATAATCAATACTTTACCTTATAGTCGTCCAGCAGTTTCTTTGGTTGTAAATGATATTATTGGAGATTATGCAATAAAGTATTATGCAAAACATGATAGTATAGGTACTATTAAAGATTTTAAGCTAAGCAATGAGCAATACCAAGATTTTGTAGAATATGCTTCTAAAAGAGAATTTGACAGTAGGAGTGCAGCACAAGTTCTTGTAGACCAAATTATAAAGGCGTCAAAAACAGAGGATTTATACGAAATATATAAGACGGAATTTGATGCTTTAGAAAAGAAACTATGCTTGGATAAAAAGCAAATGCTTATAATTAAACGTAACGAAATTCAACCTCTTTTAGAAGAGGAGATAGCAAATAAGTTCTACTTTACTAAAGGCAGAGTAGAGGCTATTATTAAGAATGATAAGCAGTTAATAAAGGCAATGGAGATATTTGCTAAGTAGTTTTACCATTAACTATAATTTGTTTAGCTTTTTAACTAAAAGATATAATCTATAGTTTTATATAAATTTTTTCTTATCTTTGAAAGAAAAAGCTATGGAATTATCTAATAAATCACAACATTTTATTAATCAGGAAGATAAATATGGTGCGCATAATTATCACCCACTTCCTGTAGTATTAGCAAAAGGCGCAGGAGCCTTTGTATGGGATGTAGACGGGAAGAGATATTTCGATTTTCTATCTGCTTATTCGGCAGTAAACCAAGGTCATTGTCACCCAAAAGTAGTTAAAGCTTTGTGTGATCAAGCTCAAAACTTATGTTTAACATCTAGGGCGTTTTACAATGATTGCTTAGGCCCTTACGAAGAATTTATTACAAAGTTCTTTGGCTATGACAAAGTTCTACCTATGAATTCTGGAGCAGAGGCAGTAGAGACAGCTCTTAAGTTAGCTAGAAGGTGGGGTTACGTAAAAAAAGGCATTCCAGAGGATCAAGCTATAATAATATGTTGCGAGGGTAATTTCCATGGAAGAACAATTTCTATTGTTTCTATGAGTAATGATCCCGATTCTTATTCTCAGTATGGACCTTTTACACCGGGCTTTATTAAAATACCATATAATAACGCATCGGCACTAGAAAAGGTACTAAAAGAACATAGTGCAAAAGTTGCAGCATTTATAGTTGAGCCAATTCAGGGCGAGGCTGGTGTATTTGTTCCAAACGATGGTTATCTTAAAAATTGCTTTAATTTGTGTAAAAAGCATAATGTGCTTTTTATTGCAGATGAAGTGCAAACAGGAATAGCTAGAACAGGAAAAATGCTATGCTGCGATCACGAGGGAATTAGGCCTAATATAGTAGTACTAGGTAAGGCAATATCTGCCGGAGTACTTCCTGTGTCGGCAGTGTTGGCAGATGACGAAATTATGCTTACAATTAAACCTGGTGAGCATGGCTCTACTTTTGGTGGTTTCCCTTTGGCGTGTAGGGTTGCAGTGGCAGCTTTAGAAGTTGTAAAAGAAGAAAAATTGGTTGAGAAAGCAGAATATCTAGGAAAAATATTTAGAGAAGAAATGGCTAACTTTAAATCTCCTTTCATAGAACTTGTTAGGGGTAAAGGTCTATTAAATGCCATAGTAATTAAGCCTCATAATGGGAAGGAGGCTTGGGATGTTTGCGTTAAAATGGCAGAAAATGGGCTTTTAGCTAAGCCAACTCATAAACATATAATTCGTTTTGCTCCTCCTTTGGTTATTACAGAACCTCAGTTGCTGATGGCAATAGAAATAATTAAAAATTCTATAAAATCTTTAGAATAGATGCAGTGTAGTAATACAGTCTTAATGGTAAGGCCAGCAAATTTTGCATATAATGCTCAAACAGCAGAGAACAATGTTTTTCAGCAAGAGGCCTATGGTTCTAATGCGCAAGAGATTGCACTAAAAGAATTTAACGAATATGTAGAACTTTTAAAAGGAGCAGGGGTTAATGTTATAGTGGTTGATGATACCCTCGATCCCCATACTCCAGATTCAATTTTTCCCAACAATTGGTTTACTACACACACAGCTCATGAAGTAGATTTTCTTCCCGACAAAGGAACTACCTTAGTGCTTTATCCAATGTTTGCTCCAAATAGAAGGGCCGAGAGAGATAAAAATGTGCTCAAGCGCCTAGGCTTAATTAAGGAGGATGGAGTGTGGAAGCTACCAAAAGGTGGTGCTGAAGTTGAATTGTCGGGAAAAAAAATAGGAAGACTTATAGACCTTACTCGTTTTGAGAAGCAGAATAAGTTTTTAGAGGGTACAGGTAGTATGGTCTTAGATAGGGTTAAAAGAAATGCCTTTTGATGTGAGTCTGTTTGAACAAATGAGGAAGTGTTAGAGGTTTGGGCAGAGGAACTTGGATACGATTACTTTTTGTTTGAAGCAGAAGATGAGAATGGGACTCCAATCTACCATACAAATGTAATGATGTGTGTTGGAGTAAGATATGCTTTTGTTTGTTTAGATGCTATTGTAAACTTAGAGCAGAGAGAACGCTTAATAGAAATTTTAGAGGAGAATGGAAAAGAAATAATTGAGATTTCATTTGAACAAATGGCTAAATATGCTGGAAATATGCTTGTAGTTAGAGCTTCTGAGGAGGCAGAAAAAGAGTTGGTTCTTGTTCTTTCTGCTACGGCAAAGGCTTCTTTAGATGAATATCAATTGGCAAAATTGCAGGAGCATTACAAAAGCATAGTGTCTCCAAACTTAGATTGTATAGAAAAGAATGGTGGAGGTTCTGCTCGCTGTATGCTGGCGGAGGTCTTTTAATGATATAATCACTATAATTAAACAAATTTTTAAACAATGAAACTTTTAAAAAAAATTACTGGATTTTTTTTGTTCATACTAGTTGCAGCTAGTGTGAGCGCACAGAACGATGATGAGCAAATTTTAAAAGAACTTAAGTCTTTACGCTCGTATAATAACGGTATGCAGCATACTTATGATGCTATTACTAAAAAAATTGATGATGTATTATGGTATGAGAAGGTTGGGGATATTGCTTTTATAGATAAAGTTTATTTAACTGGGGAGCCCTTAGCTAAGCCAAATGGACTCATATCTAGGGGCCATAATAATCCTTTTAAGTTTTGGAACTATGTATTTATTCCAAAATCTGTAGATCCAAATAAAAAGTACCCGCTTATTGTTTTGCCTCATAGTGGGGTTCATGCAGATATGTCTACCTATTATGCTCATATAGTTAGAGAATTGGTAGCTCAGGAATATATTGTTGTTTCTACCGAGTATAGAGGAAGCACTGGCTATGGTTCTAAAACTTACAAAGCTATAGATTATGGAGGAAGAGAAAATTCTGATGTTAAGGCTGGTAGAGATTATATGATTGAGAATTACTCTATTGTAGATAAAGACAGAATAGGCATTATAGGTTGGAGTCATGGTGGAATGATTACCTTAATGAATCTATTTGAGTACCCAAATGCCTATCAAGTTGGCTTTGCAGGAGTGCCTGTATCTGATTTATTATATAGAATGGCAATTGCTACAGAGGATTATAGAAAGATATTTTCTCATCCAAATCATTTAGGATGTACTGTAGCTGAGAATGTTGGCGAATATAAGAAACGTTCTCCTGTATGGAATGCGCATAAGCTAAAAAGCCCTCTAATGGTTTACTCAAATACTAATGATGATGATGTTGATGTAACTGAGGTTCAAAATTTAGTGCAAGCTCTAAAAGCAGAAAACAAGAAATTTGAGTATAAGATTTTTGATAACGCTAGTGGAGGACACTCTTTTGATAGAATTGATTCTAAAGAGGCTACAGATATTAGATATACTATTCACAAATTCTTAGAAAAATATTTAAAACCAAACAAACCATTTAAATCTGCTAAAGAAATGAGAAAAGCAGCTTATAGGTTCTAAATTAAGGCGGCCAAAAGTAGTATTTACTTAGGCCGCCTTTAAATTTTGTTTGCAGATATCACTTTATACAGCAAATAGTATTAATACTTGTGCAGATAATACTCTTAGAAACATTACAAGTGGATATACTGTTGCGTATGCTACAGCAGGGTAGTCACTTGCAGAAACCGAATTAGAATAAGCTAGTGCAGGCGGATCTGTTGTACTACCAGCTAATAGGCCTATTAGTGTAAAATAATTTAGCTTGCAAGCAAAACGACCTATTGTGGCAACTATTAATAGTGGAAGTACTGTAATAATTACTCCGTAACCTATCCATATATAGCCACCTCCATTTACAATTGTATCAACAAAGCCTTCTCCAGCTCCAAGCCCTACCGCTGCCAAAAACAGAGAAATACCTATTTCTCTAAGCATCATATTGGCACTTTGTGTTGTATAAGTAACAATCTTAAATTTATATCCAAACCTACTAATAAGAATGGCAATAATTAGTGGGCCTCCAGCCAATCCTAGCTTTACAGGTTGAGGAATACCAGGAAGCATAAAAGGAATAGAACCAAATAAAACTCCAATTGCTATTCCCAAGAAAATGGCTATAATATTAGGCTCTCTAAGATGTTTGGCAGAATTACCAAGAACTTTAGCAAAGCTATCAATGTCCTTTTCTCCTCCAACAACAAGTAAACGGTCTCCAATCTGAAGTTCTAGATCTCCGCTGGCAACTAAATCTATTCCAGATCTGCTTACTCTGGTAATATTTACTGCAAATACACTTCTAACTTTAAGTTGTTTAAGTGTTTTGCCATTTATTTGTGGTTTGGTAATAAGAATTCTCTTAATCATTAGTTGAGATTCTTTATCTTCCCAGTCCTTAAAGGTCATTTCATCTTGCTTACCAAGTAATGTGCTTATGGCAGCCATATTGGGTTCAGATGCAATAACTAGCATTTTATCTCCTTTTTGTAGGATACTCTCACTTGTTGGAATCTCTATAGTTCCTTTATGCCTAAGCATTCGAGATACAACAAAGTCTTTGTCTAATAAATTATGTAACTCTAGTATAGATTTTCCGCATACAGCATCGTTCTGAACGCACACAGTAAATTTAATAGCTGCTTTGTCTTTAAATGATGATGCTTCTTCTATCTTTCTGTTTTCTTCGTTAACTTTAATACCAAATAGATATTTAATAATAATAATTGTGCTAATAATACCTATTACACCTAGAGGATAAGCTACAGCATAACCAAGTGCTATATTAGCGTTTTGGCTTCCTGTTGCATCTGTAAACGTTTGTTGTGCAGCTCCAAGTCCAGGTGTATTAGTTACAGCACCAGAAAGTACACCAACCATTGTTACTAAATCTACTCCGCTTATAAAGTGAATAGATACAGCTGTAAGACAACCCAGCAATACTATTAGCGCAGCTAAGCCATTTAAGGTCATTCCCCCCTTCTTAAATGAGGCAAAAAATCCTGGACCAACCTGTAATCCAATGGAGTAGACAAATAGTATAAGTCCAAATTCTTTAACAAAATGTAGAACATGGGGGTCTATTCTTAGACCAAAATGACTAAGTAGGATACCAACAAATAATATCCATGTCATTCCCAGCGATATCCCACCAATTTTAAATTTACCAAGTAAAACACCAAATGTAATAACAATGGCAAAAACAAACACAGAATGAGCAATACTGCTTCCTGTAAGTAATTCAACAAACCAATTCATATATTTAATTTTCTCTAACTAGACCCCCTCTATAAGCTCCTAGCAGTTGTTTTAAATCGTCTATCTGCTCTTGTAATTGTTTTCCTATATCTGTGTCTCTAACTAATTTTCTTTTTTCTACAAATTCTACAACTTTTGTTTCAGAAATTATATCAATACCTTGCTCTATTGCTTTCTGTTTAGACTCAAAAGGTTCGTGCTGAACAAGCTTAAGCCCAAAAGAGTTAAAAATAAGGGTAAAACCTGCAATTCCTGTTTCTGTTTGGTATGCTTTAGAGAAACCACCATCTATTACAAGTAATTTTCCGTCAGCTTTAATTGGTGATTCTCCCTTTGTGGTTTTTACAGGAATATGTCCATTTATTATATGAGATGGATCCCCCTCTACCCCAAAATCTTTTAATATTTTTTCGCAGATATTCTTATCTTCTTTTAAATGAAAATAATGTCCTTTTACCTCTTTGTGAGTTTCTTTGTCGGGAATAAAATAACGTTCAAAAGTAGCCATTTTATCTTTGTCAAATGGAGGTGATACAGGACCACACCATAAGTACCAAATGAAATCTTTACCAAATTCCTTTAGTGCTGGTTTTGAGTCTTCGAAATAGGCTATGCGCACCAATTGGTCTATTTTATCAAAAAGAGCTTTTCCACTATATAATTTTCCTTGGATGCTTAGTGATTTAAAAGAGCCATCCTCATTTAATGGGACGGAGCCGTGGTAAAGTAGGTTTGAGTTTCTAACTAAATATAATGCTCCGTGTGTGTAGAAGCATTTCATGTGTTTAGCTAGTCTTCCGCTACTGGTAAAGCTGTGAGTTAGTTTGTCTATAACCTCTGCCTCATCTTGGGTGAGTTCATATGGGTTTTTAGGATCTATGCTCTGATAATCTTTATCTTTTAGGGCATACTCTTTTCCGTTTAAGGTAATTGTTGCTTTTTCGTAATTTATTAGGTGTAACAAGTTCCTATTTTCCATTCCAAATTCTTTTCTTCTGGCAATAATTTGAGCCTCTAGTTTAAATTGAATAATGGTAATGGCTTTGTGCATTTGTGCAATTAGCTTAATTTGCTTTGGGTTAATAGGTTCGTCTTCGTTGTGTTTAGGCCTAAACACTGTGCACGGGTCGTCGCCATACATATCCATTGCAAAAGTTACTAATGGAAGCAAGTTTATACCATATCCCTCTTCTAGTGTTTTTAGGTTAGCGTATCTAAAGCAAATCCTTAGAACGTTAGCAACGCAAGCTTTACTTCCTGCTGCTGCTCCCATCCAAACTAAATCGTGATTTCCCCATTGAATATCATAATTGTGATAATTCATAAGCGTATCTAATATAAGGTGTGCGCCAGGTCCTCTATCATAAATATCGCCAACAATATGAAGAGAGTCAATTGTTAAACGCTGTATTAAATTACATAGGGCAGTAATAAAGTGCTCAGCTCTTCCAGTAGAAATAATAGTATCTACAATTGCAATAATGTAATCGTGTTTATTTGCATCTGCTTTGGTCTCGTGCAATAGCTCCTGAATTATATATGAGTACTCTTGAGGAAGGGCTTTCCTAACTTTTGAGCGAGTGTATTTAGAAGACACATTAGAGCAAACTTTAACTAACCTCATAAGTTGTACTTTATGCCACTCGTTTACATCTTTTTCTCTTTGCTTAGCTAATTTTAGCTTTCCATCAGGATAGTAGATGAGGGTGCATAAGTCTCTTTTTTCTCCTTCCATTAAAGTATGTCCAAAGATTTCCTCAACTTTTCTTTTTATTACTCCCGATGCATTTTTTAAAACGTGCTCAAAAGCTTCATTTTCGCCATGAAGGTCTGTAACAAAATGTTCAGTGCCTTTGGGAAGATTTAAAATAGCTTCCAAATTTATTATCTCCGTAGATGCCGCCTGAATTGTTGGGAAGGATTTTGATAATAGATTAAGATATTTTAGGTCTCTTTTCATGCAAATTGTTATTTTTTTTTGATTTAAAATGTAAAAGTAGTAAATTTATATGAATATTCAAGGCTTATTGTTGTGATATGTGAAAAATGATTTTTTTAATAATTGTTCATGAAATGTTCATAATTTTTTGCAGTCTAAGGAATTAGTATTATATTTGCAACCCGTTTTGTATACGGGAAAATTATATAAAGTTAAGATTAACAACTAATTATGCCAACAATTCAACAGTTAGTTCGCAACGGTCGCGAGGTGATAGTAGAGAAATCTAAGTCACGCGCACTGGATGCTTGTCCTCAAAGACGTGGAGTTTGTGTACGTGTTTACACTACAACTCCTAAGAAGCCTAACTCGGCTATGCGTAAGGTTGCGCGTGTAAGATTGACCAACGGC
>CAXYUL010000009.1:0-16565 GCA_964292095.1 uncultured Bacteroidales bacterium
TTGTACTGGTAGTGGTTGTATTGCTCATAGTATTAATAAATTTTTAGCTAAGTCTGTTGTTTATGCTTGTGATATTTCTTGCGATGCTCTAGAATTAGCAGATTCTCAATTTAGAGATAAAGATTCTAATTTGCTTGGGGCAGTATCGTTTTTTAAATGTGATGTTTTGGGCTCTACAGCTAAGTCTGATATAGAGCAGATTGTAGGAAAGGATATAGATATTATTGTAAGTAATCCACCATATATTTGCGCACAGGAGAAGCCTCTTATGAAAGATAATGTGCTTAATTATGAGCCAAGCATAGCTTTATTTGTTTCAGATGACGATCCTCTTATTTTTTATAGAGTTATTGCTAAATTAGCATTAGCTTTGCTATGCAGCGGAGGACGTTTGTATTTTGAGATAAATGAACGTTTTGGTAATGAACTTCTTTATTTAATGCAGGATATGGGATATATTAATTGTTCTATAATAAAAGATTTAAACGGTAAGGATAGATTTGCTTTGGCTAGCAAACAATAATAATTACTTAGTAATCGTTAGCTTATGAAAAAAATATTTTTAGTAGCATTGTTTTTGGGTATTGTGGTTATGTCTTATGGGCAAAAATTAGTAGGCGATTGGAATGGAAAATTAAAAGTAGGCTCTATGAGTTTAGATATTGTTTTTCATTTTAAGTTTAAGGATTCTGTTTACTTTGGTACAATGGATAGTCCTAATCAGAGTTCGTATGGAATAGCTTTGCAAGAGCTAAAGTTTGATGGAGCAAATGTTGAGCTAGAGGTAAAAAACTTGCGACTTAAATATACAGGGCTAGTTAAAGATTCTTTAATTACAGGCGTTTTTTATCAGAACGGTGCTAGTTTTCCATTGGATCTTAAACGCGGGGCTTTTGTTTTACATAGACCTCAAGAGCCTAAATCTCCATTTGAGTATTTAACAGAGGATGTAGTATTTAAAAGTGATAAGGCTGGGATTGAGTTGGCTGGAACCTTAACATTGCCTTTAAAAAGAAATAGATATAAAAAGTTCCCTGCTGTGGTACTTATCTCTGGTAGTGGAGCCCAAAATAGAGATGAGGAGCTTATGGGGCATAAGCCATTTAAACTTTTGGCGGATTATCTTACAAAAAGAGGAATTGCTGTTTTAAGATATGATGATAGGGGTGTTGCTTTGTCGGGAGGAAACTTTTCTAAATCTACAAGTTTAGATTTTATTGATGATGCCTTAAGTGCTTTGGAGTATTTGAGAGGACGTAGAGAGATTGATGCTTCTAAAATTAGTCTTTTGGGGCATAGCGAGGGGGCAATGATAGCATTTGTTGCTGCGGCACGTGAACCTAAAGTATTTTCTGTTGTATCTATGGCTGGTAGTTTATTGAGAGGAGATTCTGTGTTATTTATGCAGAATAGGGTTATGCTTAAGTCTAATGGGCTTGCTGATGATATGGTAGAGTCTTATATTAAGGGTATGAAAGAGGCTTTTGATATTAAAGGAGCTAATTCTTTAGATTATATTAAACAGAATATAGATAGTCTTGCGTCTTGCTTTAATGTTTTGCCTATTCCAATTGGTCTTAAGCTAAATTTGCGCAAAATGCTGCTTACAGATAGTATTTGGCTAGATTTTTTTGTGAGTTTTAATCCAAAGGATGCTATTAAGAAGCTAAATTGTAGAGTTTTTGCTTTAAATGGCACTAAAGATACGCAAATAGATTTAAGTAATTTAGAAGATATAAACTCCTACCTTAGGAGTATTTCTTGTGAAGACGTGTTAATTAAGCCTTACCAAGGCTTAAATCACTTGTTTCAAGACTGTCTTACAGGAGATGTTAGCGAGTATGCAAATATAGAGCAAACAATATCTCCTCTTGTTTTAGAAGATATTGCTTTATGGCTTAGTAGGTAAGATTATATCTATGTAAATAAAAGAATCTGCAAATTTTGTATCTTAAGAACAAAAATTTGCAGATTCTTTTAAATTAAGATTTTGCTATTTTGTAAAAATGTAGCAGAAGCCAAACATATCAGTATCAAAATTATCGTTCCACCAATTTTCCATAAATGGAGGTTTGTTATAATCTCTAAGGTGAAGTTCTAGCTGACCATCTGAGTTAAATCTAAGAGCTATTGCTGCATTACCTAGGGTTTCTTTAGAAGCAGAGAAAGCACGGTTTACTTTGCTTAGATTAAAGTAGGTAAGTTGTATTCTCTCACTTGTCCACATAAAAGGCTCTTCTGTGCAATTTGTACCTAAAACAGTAGATTTTTTAATAGGGTTTACAATGTTACCGTAGCTTATTGTAGCTTCTCTTAAGTATGCAGATAAATCTCCTTTTACAGATCCAGGAACAAGAGTATAAACACCATCAGTTTCTTTAATCTCAAAAGTAAAGCCGCTGTTTTTTACTGGAACTAAGGCAGGATCGTCTTCCATTTCTTCTACCCATGTAAGTAATTCATTTACTTCTGGAACAGATTTAAAAGTCCATTTACCAACAATAGAAGATAGTTTAAAGATTCCTTTTACTTGTATGCTTATAGAAGGTATATCTCCTTGCAAGAATCTATTACCTAAACTAGCTTTATCTACTTCTACTACTAATTTTTTCTCTTTACCAAACTCTACTCCTTTTGCTTTTAGCATAACAAAGCCTACATTTGTTCCGGCCTTTACGGTAATTGCTTTAACTCCACCCTCAATCTCAAAGTCTGTTCCCTCAACTGCAGTTGAGCTGCTAGCAAATTTAATAGGAATTACTAAATCTGAAGTAGTAGTAAAGTTTTTACCACTAGTTTCACCAGAAAGTGTGAGGCTTAGTTTATATTTATCTAGTAAATCGGCTTTGTCTATGTTAAAAGAGAATATTATGTGTTCTTTTTTCTCTAGTGTAATAATAGTACTAGTTATGTTACCTAGAACATATCCTGCAGGAAGATTGCCTAAGCTAAGTGATATTTCTTTATTTGCTGCAAGATTGTTAAGTGGAGTAAATGTAATTTTAGCAACAGAACTTCCTGCTGCAAATTCAAAATTCTTAGAAGACATTGTGTATTCATCATTTAAAACTGCACTACCTGCAACGTTAACAGGAATAGATGTTGCAGTTTCAAAGGCAGCAGATGCCTGAAGTTCTATTTCTATAGGGGCATCCGCTAACATTACGTTAATGGCTTTTTTGAATCCGATAGAGATGCTCTCATCAGATTTGCTACATGAAAATGTGGCAAATAACAAGGCCACACAGGCCAAAAGACTAAAAAATTTTCTCATAAGCTTATTTTTATGAAGTGAATAAATTACTATTTAATTGCATTATTGTATTCTGCTTTAATTTGTGCTTGTGTTGCTAGGTCAGAAGCACTTGGAATATCTCCTTTTGGAAGAATATAGTTAGATGAAGCATCATCGGTTTTTGGAGGAAGTTCCTCGTATGAGCATGACCCTAGTATGCATACCGCTATAATTAATATTATTTTTTTCATAACTTTTATTTATAACCTTCGTTTTGAATAAGATTTTTATTTAAGTCTATATCGCCCTTGTAGATAGGAGCAGTATATAAATATTGTTTTGTTGTGTATTTAAGTCCATTGTTAATAATCCACATTTCTGGTCGTCCATTCCTTTTTAGCTCAAACCATCTATCACCTTCTGCATAAAGTTCTTTTCTCCTTTCAATAAATATAGCATTTAGAAGTTTGCTAAGTGCTTTCCCGTTTACATCTGTTTTAATTATTTGAGTATTATCAATATCTTCTAAAGAAGCTAAAGTGTAGTCGCTTACATTTTTAATTCTATTTCGTCTTAGGTAGTTGAGTTGTTCTAGTGCCTTGTCGGGAAGATTATTATGATAATAAGATTCTGCAAGCATTAAGACAAGCTCCGATCCTCTAACTTTTGCACTTAGGTTTTTTTGGTTGAGCCTTTTTTTATCAAACGACATAGAATACCTAACATCGTTCTCTTTATCTCTATCAAAAAGCTTAACAAGTGTTGCATTTACAGGCCTAGTTTTAAGATCTTTAATAAAAGTTACATAGTACCAGTCTATATCGCTATTGTTATTTATATGAGATCTAATAATAATTTCTTGCCCCCAAGCATTCTTAGCTTGCATAACTTGTTCATATTCTGCTATTGATGCCAATTTATATGCCTTGTTCTCCAGTAGTTCTTGGCAAAGCTTTATTGTGCTTGTCCAATTAGAAGTCCAAAAGTAAAGCTTAGCTAGATAGGCCTTTGCCGCATCGCTATTTATTAAAAAGAATTTATCGTTAATATTGTAAGAAATAGATTTAAGAAGAAGTTGTTCTGTGTAATCTATTGTGTTTTTTAAGCTTGCACGAGCTGGCATTTCTTCCATATCAAATCTGTCAATAATTGGAATTCCTAGTTGTTCGCTTGCGGTTTTGTCATATGGAGGACAATACTCTCTAATTAAATTATAATAGCATATTCCTTTTAGTGCGTAAGCCGCAGCGCAAGTTTTTTTTGCAAGTTCTGTCTCTCTATCTCCAATATTCTCTATTACAATGTTGCAATCTCTAATAATTTCAAAGTAGCCTTTATAATTATACTGTTTAGTATTTATTTTATCGCCTGCATAGGCTGGAATATTACCAATTTTTACATTTGCATCAAAATTATCACTAAAACTTTCATTAAGTAGTATTGTTTCAAAATTGCCAATTACAAGCATATCTTCTCCACCTTCTATCTTATTAATTTGATTGTGTATTAAAGAAGCAAATTCCTCATCAGTTTCTGGGATTACCTTACCTTGTGGTTTAACGCTCAAGTAGTTAGTGCATGAACTTATTGCTAAAGCTAAGATTAATATAATATATAGTTTATTTTTCATAATATAATAGTTTAAAATCCTATACTCATACCAAATGAAACAGACTTTGTTGTTGGATACGTTGCTCCAGGCACTTCTGGATCCATACCATCATATGAAGTTATAGTAATAAAATTATTTAAAGATACATTAAAACTTACATTTTCCATTTTAATTTTTTTGCATATAGAGCTTGGTAACGAATAAGTTAGTACAATATTTCTAACCCTCATATATGATACATCTTTTAAGTATACTGCATCTATAATGTTAGCATCCATAACGTTTGTATAATCAAAGTTGTATTTTTTTCCGAAATAGTCATAAAGTCTTGGGTATGAGGTGTTTCTGTTTTCTTCTGTCCATCTATTAAGGATGTTTCTATTTATATTTAGGTGGCTAGCATAGATATCACTATTTTGAGACTGCATAGTTTCTGTTGTTGCTCCATCGTGACGAGGCGAATAATAAGAGGCAGGAGAAGAAATTTTATCATATTTTTTAGCGCCTATAGAGTAGGAACCACTAACGCTGAGCCTAAAAGATTTATATTCGGCACTTAAGTTAAAACCGCCAGTAATAGGAGCTATCGTACATCCTAAGTAGTATCTGTAATTGTCTGCTTTATTTAAATCGGTAGAAGAAGATATTTGGGCATCTGGTCTTAATTCAAATGAGTACAAGCCAGTATCTTCGCTTACTCCTAATAATCTTCCCGACAAAATAGCTCCCACAGGGTAACCTTCTACATATCTATCTTTTACGGTAATTTTACTTGCGTATGAAGGAGTGTATTTAGTAACTTTATTGTAGTTATAAGCGATATTAAACGATGCACCTAAATTAAAGTTCTTATTGTTAATTATCTTTCCACTTATTGTGGTTTCTAATCCTTGGTTAAGAATATCGGCAGAATTATAACTTTGTGTATAGAAACCCGTTGTAGATAGTACTTGAGAAGAAGTTATAACATCGCTACTTTTTCTATAATAAGCTTCCACAGAAACATTTAATCTATCTTTTAAAAAGCCAATATCTACAGATGTTTTAAGATCAAAAGTCTTTTCCCATCTTAAATTAGGATTTGGTGCAGATGGAATAGTTCCTAGTAGATACTGCTCATTTTGGTAGTATCTATATTGTTGCTTTAGATATTGCATTATTAAGTATGGTGACGCGCTTGTATTAACATCTCCTGTAAAACCAGCAGCTAGCCTATAAGTTAAGTGACTTATGCTTTTACAGTTTTTCATAAAATTCTCTTCTCCAATATGCCAAGCTCCACCAGCACTCCATGTTGGGTTAAACTGCCTATCGCTACCAAAATTAGAGCTCCCATCTGTTCTAAAAGAAGCGTTTAACACAAAGCGTTTGTCGTAGAAATAATCTATAGAAGCGTAAAACGATGCATATTTATTTTTATTAAAATATTCGCCACTAAGAGCCTCAACAGCTTTTAGCCAAGCATCTGTTTCTCCAGAAATAGGGGGTAGTGAGCTTGATCCTGTATTAGGATCATAATTATAACGTTTAGTAAAAATAGAATTTAAAGAAGATGCCCTAAGCACTGCTCCAGCAATAGCAGAAATAGTGTGCTTGTTAAAAGACTCATTATATACAAAATGTCCTCTCAGTACATAGCTATTTCTATCGGTAGAGTTCTGTGCTATTGAACCATATAAGTTACTTGTAGAATATTTATCGTTTCCTAATCTATCTTTAAATGCTGTATAAGTTTTTTCTCCAATTATTTTATCCGTTTTATTATTAGATAAAGAGTATGACCCTAAACCTATAAACTTTAAGCTTTTAAATATGTTAAGCTCTGCAGAAGCTCTTATAGTATTAGACCAGAATTTAGTAGTTGAACTATTATCATTCAACTCTCTCATAATATTAAATCCATCATTAGGTAATATAGTAGCTGTATTCCCATTATAGTAACCTAAAGAAAAATAGGTGTTATCGCCAACATAATTTCCATTAGAATCGTACGCAGATTCGTAAGGATTTGCGAAATAGGCATATTGGAATGGGTCTACATAGCTTTCTGGAGTTTTGGAGTTTTGAATAGAAAGATCTAATCCAACTTCTAGCTTAATAAAGTCGTTTGGTTTGTTTGTAATATTAGTAGTAAAATTATATCTGTCGTATTTGTTATTGACTAACATACCATTATCGTTGGTATATCCTGCAGAAACATAATAAGTGTATTTTTCTGAACCACCGCTTAAGGAAATGTGATGATTATGTGAAAAAGCATTTCTAAATAAATTATCGTACCAATTTGTATTAGTTTTGGCTAATTCACTTATATAATTATTTTGTTTTTTTTCATCTCCCTTCATGCTCTCAAACTTTCCCACACCTGCTCTAATTTGTCCAACAATACCAATAACAGGATAGTAAATAGAATTATCGCTAAGTGACTGATTGTATTTTTCTTTAGAAAATTCATCCCAAATAGTTTGTTCCCATGATAGTTTTTCAGAAGAGGACATTAAGTTGTTATTTTTGCTTGGCGCAAAAGAAAATGAAAAATTATTTGAATAATTAACTTTCATCCTACCTGTTTTCCCCCTTTTTGTAGTAACTACAATTACCCCATTGGCTGCTCTAGATCCATAAATGGCAGAAGCTGCTGCATCTTTTAAAATTGTAATATTATCAATGTCATTTGGATTTATTCCACCAATTCCATTAACTAAAATATTATCAAATCCTCCCGTTTTAATTTGTTCTGTACTTAAGTCTGGAGTGTCATTTTGTAATGGTACCCCATCAACTACCCATAAAGGTGAGCTGTTTCCCGATAAATTATTTGTTCCCCTTATTCTAATATTAGCTTGTGCACCAGGCTGACCCGAAGCGGCCTGAACAGTAACACCTGCAATTTCGCCTTGTAACATTGCATCTATAGAAGTTATAGGTTTATCTTTAAGATTTTCTGCAGTAACAATTCCTACAGAACCAGTAATTCTTTTAGTGGTTGTTTGAGCATATCCTGTAATTACCACCTGATCTAATTGGCTAGCTTGGTATTCTAGCACAATTTTTAAATTTTCAGAATTAGCAGTTATACTTACTTCTTTTGTGTTCATCCCTAATGAAGAAACAATTAGGAATTTTGCGCCTATTGGCAGATCTATAGAGAATACACCATCGGCATTGCTTGCTGTAATGCTTTTTGGATATTCTTTAATGCTTATGGCTGCTCCAATTATTGGCAGCCCATCTGAATCTAAGACAATGCCTTTGGCACTGCGCTTAGCCTGACTAATACCCTGCATAGGTAAAAATACTCCTATGCTTAGAATAAGGATGATCTTGAATAATTTAATCATATCTTAATTTTTGATTTATTAGAGCTATTAAGTATTTGTAATGGTTTTTATCTTTAGAAGTTTTAGCATTTCTATTTTTAGCATTTTTGCTAGATTTTATTAAGAACTCAAAGATTTGAGCTCTATCCAAGTCCAATGTGACTTCTTTACTATCAAGACCGAGTGCCTTACTTATTTCATTTATAAAACTTATTTGCATCTTTTTTTTGTTTGAGCTTAGAGTTAAATCAGTTTTATTATCTTCCCAAATATAATTAAATATCTGTTCAAGGGCATTTTGTCGTGAATATGAGTGTAAACTTATTTGTTCACTCAATTCTATACTTAGTGCGCGTTTTAGTGCTTGATTAAAGAGCTCTAAACTCAGGTAATCGGCTATTCCAGTATTTAATTCTGAGTTGTCCATTAATTGGTTAGACTCCATTTTTTTACTTTGTTCAATCTGCTCTAAAATCCAATGTAGTGCTGCAGCTTGTGTTTTTTTGTCTATAGGCTTATATGAAGGAGATGAACTATATGCATTTGATATTTGTTCTATTCCGCCAATATATTTTAGTACATTTGAACAATAAGTAAAATAACGTTCCACTAGATAGTCGTAGAGTTCACCTCTGTAAGATAGGTCTGTGTCTTGTGCCTGTAGCCATTTATTTGCATTTGCTATAACTGTATATAGGTTTTCTAGTGCATAGCTAGAGGTTTTTATGGCATTATCTCCTAAATCTGCTTCTTGTGAGTAGGGGTCGTAAGATTCTGTTATAGGAACTTTTTTGCCATATTTGTAATTAGCAAATTCGTCTGGCAATAAACAGTTATTAGAATATAGGTATTTTATTGTACTAATATCATATAAACCAAGCATTTGTTGGCAAATAGATGCACCATTTTTAATATCTTGTTCGTTGGCAATATAATTGAACGAAAAAACATCCATTATTGAGTTAGAAATACCATGTTTTTTAGTGTAAGATGCAGATTTTAAGGAGTCGCTATTAATACCAATGCTGCCTTTAAGATTTTCGCTTAGGCCAAGGCATTTACCTATGTGATGGGCTACTTTTTGAGTTAGCATTTTGCTAAATAAAAGGGTATCTATATACATAGAGCGTGCATTAGGGTATTGTGCACCTAATGATATTAAAGCATCTCTTTGGTATTCTTTAATTACATTATAGTTAATTCCAATGTAGGCATTAAATATTTCACCACTTTGTGGCTTTATCCATATAGAACTAGAAATGCCTTCTTGTGGCGAGTATATATATCTTATTGTGGAAATATTAATATCGTTTATATCTGTGCTATCGTTAGGCTTAAGTAACTCTATAGCTTTTGTATAGCCTATTTGTTTAAAACCATCGTTCCAAATATCTGCTGCATTTTGTATGGCTTTTTGCCATAATAATGGGAAATTTGGGTCTAAGTAAAAACTTATAATAGGCTTATCCTTATTAGTAGTATTCCATTTTGTTGCTAGATATGTAACTTTGGCACCTTGATTATTGGGTGAATAGTCTAAAACTTTTGTAGTTTGACAAGCAAATCTACTATCCGTAATTTGTGGTTTAAAGTTGCTGGGTTCTAGCAAAAAAAATGTGGATTTAACTTTTGCCGTTAGTGATTCATTTTCTGCTATTGTTGTTAGAGTAAAGAGCTTTCGTGTAACATAATATGATAGTTCACTTGTTACAGAAAAGCTATTCGGCTTAGATTCTATTGTGTCAATTAATGCTATTTTATCATTGTATTTGTATGTTCTAATTACAAAGCCTTTCATATTATTATATGCATATTCATCTTTTGGCAATAGGTATTCTTTATCTCCTTTAAAGAAATCACTGGCATTTATTACAGAGCAGCTATCATTGTTACTTTTGCAAATAATGGGGAATGAGGCTATTATGGCTGCTTGTTTGCTGTTGTTAATTGCCTCTAGAATATTCTTGGTTTCAGTTGGATCATCCTTAATATCAGAGCATATATAATTATTATTAATGCTGCCTATTTGAATTAAAGAATCGGTTTTTAAAAACACTAGAGTTTTATTTGGTTTTGGGTGAAGCCCAATAGTACTTTCTTTACTATTACTTGTGTTAGTAATGGTAGTTCCAAAGATAAGTTGTTTGCCAATTAGTGAACTTGGTATTTCTAAAAAGATCTCTCCCTCTACATTATGAATTGTAATAATTCCTTTTGAGCTAAAATATTTTTTGCCACTAAATATTTTTTGGTATGCGTTTTTTGGGCTTTCTTGTTCTTTAGCAATAATTTGCTTTTTTTTAATAATATTTGCTGCGTAAGTATTATTAGATAATATAGCGAGCAAAATAATAATCAAAGTTAAAAATCTGGTCATGTTAATTATTTAATGCTTTTTCTATATTAAGTAATGTTAATTTACAATATAAGGCTGTATTGTTGTCTTTATTGTTTATGTTTTTATTAAGAATCTCTTTTATTTTTATTAGATATTTGTAGCTATCACTTTTAAGCAAGCTACTCTCTAAATAGAGTGCTCCGGGCTCGCTATATCCTAGTTTAGAACCTATTAATTCTTCTTTTAAACTTGCTAAACTCTCTTTTTTGTAAGGACTTTTGTATCCAGATTGTTCGCAGATATTAGCAATAAATATATCTTGGTTTTGCATTTGTTGTTTACTAATGCTTTTACCATTTTTTAGGTCTTCCCAAATATTATGATAGATTATATCTAGACAAATTTGTGGTGTAAATGGATTTGTGCCAGATTTGGCGGAGCAGAGTTCAGTTTTACTTGGACAATTCATAATGAGTTCCATAATATATCTGGATATTTGGGAGCTTAGTGGTTTTGTTAGAGGCAGTTTATTCCTTACTTGTTCATTATCTATCCAGTTAATGTCTTTTAGCTGGGAGAGTAGAAATTTAAGCGCACTTTCTTGGTAATGGTAATCTACTGTTTGGTATGTGCTATGTAAATCGCTAGAGTGTTTCTCGTTTAAATATATACCACCTATATATGAATGAACATGTCCTAGATATGTAAGATATTGATTTACAATTGAGCTATAAATAGTTTTTCTGTACGAGAAGTCTAGGTCTTGAGTATCTAGCCATTTGTTTAGGTTCTTAAGAATGTATTTGAGATTGCTTATTCCATAGTTAGAGGCTTTTATAGCGTCGTCTCCCAAATCCTCTGTTTGTGATCTTGGGTCTAGTATTTCATATTGCTGTTTTCCAAAGCGGTAGATAGGATTCTTATATGCTTCACTTAACCACTTAGAAGTAATTATGTACTCTTCTTCTGCATTTTCGCAAAAAAGAGGGCTGTAGTTCCATTTTACTAGAAATTCATCGTATGGGCCAAATAGTGGTGGACTTAACCTAAGATTAAGTAATGAATCTTGCGGCTGAGCTACATAGTTAAATCTAGCATAATCCATAATGGATGTTGTGGTGCCGTATTTGTTTGTAAAGGTGGCAGATCGGAGAGAGTCTACTGGTATCATGGCAGATGCACTCATATTATGCATAAAACCTAGGCAGTGCCCAATCTCGTGAGATACAACATATCTTAGAGCATCTCCAATAATCTCTTGGGGAATATTTACAGTTCTCACCCTTTTATCCACTTGCGATGTTTGAACAAAGAGCCAGTTGTTTATTAGTTCAATAACATCGTGGTAAAGATATACAGATGCACTAATAATTTCTCCGCTTCTTGGATCTGTCCATGATGGACCCATAGCATTTTGTATTGCTATAGGAGCATATCTTACGCATGAGTATTTTAAATTGTCGGGATTAAAATTATTATCGTTTTTAGGGAAGCTAAGTGCTTTTATTGCGTTTTTAAATCCTATTTTTTCGAACATTAGATTCCACTGTTCTACCCCTTGCATTATATACGGTTGCCATTGCTTAGGGAATGTGCTATCTATGTAAAAAATTATAGGTTTTATAGGCTCTACTTTTTCTCCTTTTAAGAAACCCTCTTTGTCTTTTGGCTCTAACCTCCACCTGTTTGCGTAGTGAATTTTCTTAGTTCCCTGATATTCTGGAGAATATGATATTTTACTTGTTGGAAAGATTGCTATCCTGCTATCTGTAATTCTAGGCATATAGGCAAGCGAGTCTAAAAGTAGGATAGACCTTGTTAGGGATGCTGTAAATGGCTGATTCTTATATGCTTGTCCTCTGTCTTGGATAGTATATTTGTATGTTAATGTGCTTTTTACGCATATATTATCTTCAAAAGCTGCTATATCATCTATAAAGGATTTTTCTTTATAGAATGTATGCTCTATTTTTTTTTGGCCACTTAGACTGTTCTTACAGAATTTATCAAAAGGTGATAGAGAGGGGTCATCGCTAATAAATAAATCGCTTAAATCTGCAACTATGTTTAAAGAATCTTGACTATAACACTCAATATTAAAAAGTTTAAATATTGCACCGTTCTCATTATTTGTATTATTTGCACCATTAATATCCTTTATATCTGTGGCATCAATTAGCCTTATTATTATTTTATTGTTAGATTTTGTAAATGTAAAATGTATAGGGTCGTTGGGCTTTGAACCAACAATGCCATTACCATTGTCACTAGTGGCGCTTATTGTTGAGCCAAGCAGCATTTCTCGGTTTAAAAGTTTAACTGGGATTTCTACATAGAGCTTATTACTAATTTTATGAATAGTAAAAAGGCCTTTAACCGTTTTATGCTCTTGTTTTAGTAGTTGAGAGTATTTACTTTCTGCTTTTTGCTCGTTTATTAGCCTTTTAGATTTTTCCTTTCCGTAAATAGCAGAAACTGAGTTTAAGAATATAAGGGTTGCTAATAGAATAGTAGCAAGGATAAATTTATTAGTATTCATTGGCGTTACATAGTTTAGGAGTGCAAAGATAAGTATTTTTTGTATGCTTTATTATTTATTCCTTATAGTGATTGTCATATTTTTTTGCTTTTTAATAGAATATTGCTCACCTTTGCAAACAATGAATAACAATATATTAAATAATCGTTTTTGGTGGTGGCACAGAGATTTTTTCTTTGTGAGCACGCCTTATGGTTATTTGTATAATTAGAATTTTGTAAAATAGAAATATTTTAAGGAATATTTTGCTAAATATAATTCAACCCGGTGCTTACCAAAGCATCGGTTTTTTTTTATTAAAATAATTAAATCATATGAAGACAACAAAAAAGTACACCTTAGCGGAGAGCGAACTACCAAAACAATGGTATAATATTTTGGCAGATATGCCTAATCAGCCAAAACCGCTTTTAAATCCGCAAACTAGGCAAGCATTAAAGAAAGAAGAAATGGAGCAATTGTTTGCTAAAGAATTAGTTGAACAGGAATTTTCTAGAGAACGCTATATAGATATTCCTAATGAGGTTCAAACACTTTTAAAGATATATAGACCAAGTCCTTTAGTTAGAGCTAGTGGTTTAGAAAAGGTATTGGATACTCCAGCTAAAATTTATATTAAGAATGAGAGTGTCAGTCCTGTTGGTTCTCACAAACTTAATTCGGCCATTGCTCAGGCTTACTATAATAAGGCGCAGGGTATTAAGCATATTACAACAGAAACTGGAGCTGGCCAATGGGGTTCGGCAATGAGTATTGCATGTAGGCACTTTGGTTTAGATTTAAATGTTTTTATGGTAAAAAATAGCTACAAGGCAAAGCCATATAGAAAGATGCTTATGAATGTATATGGGGCCAATGTTTATGCTTCACCATCTTCTGCTACAAAATTTGGAAGAGATTGTTTAGAACGCGATGAAAAAAATGAGGGCAGTTTAGCAATTGCCATTTCTGAGGCTGTAGAAATGGCAATGAACACTCCAAGTTGCAGATATACACTAGGAAGTGTACTTAATCATGTATTGTTGCATCAAACAATTATAGGGCTTGAGGCAGAAAAGCAGATGGGAATGGCTAATGATTTTCCCGACAAAATAATTGCTTGTTTTGGGGGAGGATCTAATTTTGGGGGAATATCCTTTCCGTTCTTAAAATACAATTTACAAGGTAAGGCGAATATTAAATTTATGGCAGCAGAGCCAGCGGCTTGTCCAAAACTAAGTAGAGGAAAGATGGACTATGACTTTGGCGATAGTGCTGGAATGACACCTCTTATACCAATGTATACTTTAGGACACGATTTTCAACCAAGCCAGATTCATGCGGCAGGTTTACGCTACCATGGTGGTGGACAGATTGTGAGTTGTTTAAAACAAGATGGATACCTAGATTCTTGTGCTATTGAACAGCAAGAGGTGCTATCAGCTGG
This sequence comes from uncultured Bacteroidales bacterium, assembly GCA_964292095.1. GTDB lineage: Bacteria > Bacteroidota > Bacteroidia > Bacteroidales > UBA932 > Egerieousia. The sequence goes on from CAXYUL010000009.1 coordinate 14,471, forward strand.
AACTATATTTGCCAGGGCAGAGGGCATTGTGCCAGCGCCAGAGTCGGCACACGCAATTGCTCTTACAATAAGAGAAGCTCTTAAGGCAAAGGAAAATGGAAAGTCAGAAGTGATTTTATTTAACTTAAGTGGACATGGTCTACTAGATTTGGCTGCTTATTAGCAAGCCAAATCTAGTAATCTAGTACGGGTCTACCATAACATCTTGTGGCAATTCTGCTACTTGTGTGTCTATGACAATATCTAAATCTGCTTGGCCACTTGTAGACGAAGCTTTTATTGTTACTTTGTGCCAGCTTTTAGCAAGTAAATTAATAGTTCCGTTATAGGTTTTAGCTACTCCATCCTTTCTTGCGGTTTGTATTGTATAGTTTAGGACTGTATTTCCGCTAGCATCAATGTTAAAGTATGCTAATTCACTTGAGTGACTTGCAGCTTTTGTGTATTCTATAATCCTACTTGGATTAGAAGCAGTGCTAGATACTATTTTAGTTGGGTTAGTAATATCTTCTGTATTAAATACAGATTTAAAGCTATTGTCAAATTCAAATGTTACTCTAGAATTTACCATTGAGCAAGTAAATGATATAGTTGTTGTTTGCCCAGATAATACAGAAATAGGATTAGAGGTAGAGCCGTAGAATCTTTGAGCACCACGGCCAACTAGAGCATCTGATTCTGTTATGTTTTGAGCGTAAGCTGTATAGTTGCCAGCTTCTACCGTAAATGCGTTTTTCATATCAGCGTATGTTCCGCTTTTAACTGGGGTACTTTCTCCCACTTTGTTTAAATAAACAAGATAAGTGTCGGGAATCTGAGCAAGCTCTGCTTTAGTTTCTGTAAAAATAGTTTCTCCATTTTGGGCCTTAATTGATACTTGACCCCATTCGATGGCTTTTTCTGCTTTAGTACAAGATAGTGCAAAGACTAAAATTAGTAGTGTGCTTAAATTTTTCATATTTTTAATCTTAAATTTTTCTAATTATTATTTTAAATAGGTGAGTGAAATGTTGTCTATATATAGCATTGCGCCCTGATATCTATTAGGGTTGCTTTCCTTGCTTATAAAATCCTTGTTTTTACTGTCATCTGTTCTATTTGTAAAGAAAACGTATATAATATCTGGCTTTTGGTTAGAGCTGTAGTTAATGTCTAATGAAACATTTTGGTAAGCAGAAACACTATTGCCATTGCCTGTAGAACAAGTGCCAATTACAACTCCATTTTTTAATAATTCTACATTGAGCTGCCACACGCTGCTAGCTTTAGGTGTGTATTTGTAGTAAAAATTAAATTTATTAGGGCGAGATGCAAATACTCTATTTTTTGTAATAGCGCCAGCGCTGCTAACATCGCCATATACTAGCCAACCAGAAGAGATATTGTAAATTACTGCAGACCACATAGCACCTGCCCATGTATTACCACTTCCCCAACCAACAGTAGTAATACTTGCTGCATTACCAGATACAGCATCGCTTGTGGGTCTTGTGCCAGGACATCTTGTATACCAAGCATTTGCTCCTTCAGACATTGTTTGCGTATTTCTACTTGCCCAATAGGTGTTTGACGCTGTATTGCCTATATAGTATATTGTTTGGCCGTTAGCACTTCCGTTTGTCCATGTATCTAAATCTGAGTACATAAGCTGTTCGGCTCGTTCGCTAGTGAAACTAACTATATTGCTCTGTATTTTGCCATATCGGGCTCTCATTAAATATGTCTTGTGCTCTTGTGTATTTGCTGGGATGTTAAATTTTAGATTATTACCTTCCTGTGTAGCAGTGTAGATGGTGTTCCAATTGTCGGGACTAGCCTCATAAATAAGATTGTTCTCTATTTCTTGTGCCCTAGTGGAGTTTCCTACACTAGCCTTGCTAATATAATGACAAGCAGTATAAGAGTTTAATGGATCTTGCTCTGGTAAATTAATAGTAGGTAGGTTTGCTTTACAAGAAAAAATATATTCAGTTTTATTAGCTGTAGAATTTATATCTGCTATGGTAATTGTTTTACTCTCTCCCAAACCGTTGATTCCTTCTAGTATAATATGTAGAGGGATTCCTGCTTGCACAAAAAGATTATCCGATGAGCT
>CAXYUL010000010.1:0-16460 GCA_964292095.1 uncultured Bacteroidales bacterium
AAGCTATACATCTAACGTGGCTTTAGAGTTTGGCTTATGGGATCAAAGATTAACAGGTACAATTGAGTATTTTAATAGAGATTCTAGAGATTTATTACAAGATGTTCCAATTTCTATGGTAACAGGTTTTGGCTCTACTCTAAAAAATGTAGGAGAGATTAATAATAATGGTATAGAAATAGAGTTGGGCGGAGATATTATTAGAACAAAAGAAATTACTTGGAGTGCAGGTTTAACAGCTTCGTTTATTAAATCTAAGGTTACTAAGTTATATGGTGGACAAGATATTATTTGGACCGACCCAACTGGTGGCGACTCTAGAGCTAAATATATATACAGAGAGGGTGAGTCTACTTTAGCATTATATGGATTGGAGTGGGCAGGCGTAGAGAGTACCACAGGTAAAAACTTATGGTATTTAAATAATGATGGGAAAGCAGATTTACAGGTAAACGGAAGGCCGGCAACTTATAATTATAAGAATGCTAGTGAGGTTATTTTAGCAGATATGAACCCAACTGTGTTTGGAGGTATTAATACAGATATTACTTGGAAGGGTATTAACCTTGGTTTGAACTTTACATATAAGCTAGGAGCTAAAACTTATGATGCAGCAGGAAGAGATGTTAATGATGATGGATATTATTGGGAGAGAATAATATCTAAGAATGCTTATGATAATAGATGGACACCGGAACATACAGATGCAAAATATCCACAACGTATAGCATGGGATATGGAGGATGTTAATCAAAAGAGTAGTAGGCATTTGTATAACGGTAATTACATTAGACTTAAGACTTTATCTTTAGGATATAATCTTCCTAAGAGTCTAATAAGTAAAATTCAGCTTTCTAATGCTAGGGTTTATTTTAATGCAACTAATCTATTTACAATTGCAGCTAATAAAGAGTATGATCCAGAGGTTAATGAATATGGTACAAGAGGTTGGGAAATGCCTCAGGGTAAGACTTTTACTTTTGGAATAGAGCTTAGTTTTTAATCTTAAATATGCTATAAAATGAAAAAAATTAATATATTTTTAATAATTATTTGTGCTCTCACATTGGTATCGTGTGATAAATTCTTAGATGTGAAGCCAAGCAACTCTGGCGATTCGTCTACTTCTATTCAGACAGTAAAAGACGCCCAGATTATTATGAATGGCATAATGAGAAAGATGTCATCATCTAGTTATTATGGCCGTAATTTTATTATGTATGGAGATGCAAAAGGTGGAGATTTAGCAATAATATCTCAGGGAAGAGGATTAGATGGTTTGTATTCATTTAATCAAGATGCAAATAAAAACAGCTATTCTGGCTTCTGGTCTCAAATGTATCACTGCCTAGCTCAGATTAACAATCTAATAGAGAATATTAATAAAATGCAAGCTGCTGGAAGCAAAAAAGATTTTAAAGACATAAAAGGGCAGGCGCTTACAGCAAGAGCATTAATTTACTTTGATCTTGTTAGACTTTACGGTAAACCATATAATATGGATAAAAATGCCTTTGGAGTTCCAAACGTATTAACATTAATAGATGCAACAGCTCAGCCAACACGGGCAACTGTTGCAGAGAATTATACTCAAATTTTAGCCGACTTAAAAGAGGCAGAGGGTCTTATGACTAAGAGTAAAGCTAATGGCTATTTTAACTATTATGCTAACTTAGCTATACAAGCTAGAGTATATTTATATATGGATAATTTTGATGCAGCTCTTACAGCGTCTGAGGCCATTATTAACAGTAAGGTATATTCATTATATGCTAACGAAAAATGGCACGACTCATGGATGTCTGAATTTGGCTCTGAGTCTATTTTAGAGATAGCTATGTATGTAGATGAAGGAGATTTAGGAACAAGTTCACTAGGCTTTTATCTTATGAGATATGGTAAGAAGAAGGGTGCAATGGGATGGTATATGGCAAGTGATTACTTCTTGTCTCGCCTAGGCGAAGATCCTACAGATATTAGATGGTCTATTATGGATTATGACGAAAGTTCTAAAACAAGGTTTGGCTGTTGCGAGAAATATGCTCTAGGAGATAAAGAGGGTTCATATACAGCAGTTAATATTAAAGTAATAAGACTTTCTGAGATTTATTTAATTGCTGCCGAGGCTGCTCTTAGAAGTTCATCTGCTAATAAAGCAAAGGCTGTTGTATATCTTAATTCTATTAGAAAAAGATCTCCTGGCTTAGCCGCTGCTACTGAAGGAACAATTACATTAGATATGATTGTAAATGAGAGAAGTAAAGAATTATTTGCAGAAGGTCAAAGGTTTTTTGATATGATTCGTTTAAAGAGGGATATTACTTTTAACGATGATTTTATAACTCCTGCTGTTGTAATTACTCATAGAGAAAAAACAATTAAGCCAGATTTCTATAAATGTATTTTACCTATTTCAATAGAAGAGATGGATGCAAATCCGGCAATTAAGGGTCAACAAAACCCAGGTTATTAATAGAACGCCATAGTTTTATATAATAAATGCCGCAAACTTATTAAGTTTGCGACATTTATTATATAGCAATGAGTTGATTATATTATATTATTTTTATGATTATAATAAAAATGCTTATTTTTGTTAATTATTTAAATTAAAAAATAAAAAATACTTAAAAATAAATATATTATGATATTTAATATTGACAAATTGCATCATAGCTTAGATGATGTAAAAGTACTACTGCATAAAGATGCAAAAATAGTTTTAGGAGAAGAATCTATTAAAAGAATAGAAAAATGCCGAAATTATTTAGATAATAGAATGAAAACACAAAAAGAGCCAATATATGGTATTACTACCGGTTTTGGCTCTTTATGTAATGTATCTATAGAACCTCAGCAACTTAGCCAATTGCAGAAAAACTTGGTAATGTCGCACGCTTGCTCTTTGGGAGATATGGTTCCTCAAGAAATCATTAAGTTAATGATGGCTTTTAAAATTAAATCACTTTCTTACGGATATTCAGCCATAAGAGTAGAGACTGTTCAGAGATTAGTAGATATGTTTAATGCAGGGGTATACCCTATTGTATACGACCAAGGTTCATTAGGTGCTTCTGGCGATTTAGCTCCATTAGCAAATATGTGCTTACCTCTTTTAGGCTTAGGCGAAGTAATGTATAAAGGTGTTAAATATAATGCAGAGGAGATTAATGCAAAATTTGTTTGGAAACCATTAGAACTTGCTAGTAAAGAGGGACTTGCCTTATTAAATGGTACCCAGTTTATGTTGTCTTACGCAATATGGAATTTAATTAAAGCACAAAAGCTATCTTGTCTTGCTGATAAAATAGCAGCACTTTCTATAGATGCGTTTGATGGTAGAATGGAGCCTTTTACACCTGGAGTTCATGCCATTAGACCTCATAGGGGACAAGGAGAAACAGCAGCAAATATACGTAAATATTTAGCTGGTAGTCAAATAGCAGTTCAACATAAAGAGCATGTACAAGATCCATATTCATTTAGATGTGCGCCACAAGTTCATGGAGCAAGCAAAGATGCAATAAGGCACATTGCAGATGTATTTGTAACAGAGTTAAATAGTGCAACAGATAATCCTTCTGTTCTTCCCGACGAAGATATGATAGTTTCGGCAGGAAACTTCCACGGACAACCGTTAGCAATTAATTCTGATTTTCTTGCAATAGCTGTTGCGGAGTTAGGTAGTATTTCTGAGCGAAGAACATATCAACTTATATCGGGAAAAAGAGGCTTACCTTCGTTTTTAGTAGCTAGACCTGGGGTAAATTCTGGATTTATGATTCCACAGTATGCTCAAGCAAGTGTTGTAAGTCAAAATAAAGCTTTATGTATGCCTAATAGCGTTGATACCATAGACTCTTCACAAGGACAAGAGGATCATGTTAGTATGGGAGCAAATGCTGTTACTAAATGTTATAGGGTTGTTAATAATTTAGAAAAGATATTGGCAATAGAGTTATTTAACGCAGCACAAGCTTTAGAATTCCGTAGACCTTTAAAAAGTTCTGCTGTAATAGAAGAAATGATTTTAGCTTATAGGAAGAAAGTGAATTTTATAGAGGAAGACGAAGTTATGTATTCTAAAATTAAAGATAGTATTTGCTTTATTCAAAGTTTAGATTGTTCTCAGATTTAAATTCGTTGATTTATGAATGCTGTTCTAATAATCAACATAAAAGAGCTATTACAAGCCCAAGAAAATGCGGATTTAAGAAAAATAAACCCTGCTATAAAGAAAGGTAAGCAAGCAGCGGTTTTAGATTCTATAAAAAATGCTTTTTTATATATTGAAGATGGATTTATAAAGAACTATGGAGCTATGGCTGAACTTCCGATAGAATTAAAGAACTTGTTATCGGATGCCAAGTTATCTGACCCTCATAGTTTAGACAGAGTTGAGATAGTTAATGCATCGGGAAGATTAGTGATGCCTGCTTTTTGTGATTCTCATACCCACTTAGTTTATGCTGGAAGTAGGGAGAGAGAGTTTGTTGATAAAATTAATGGCTTGAGTTATAAAGAGATAGCAGCAAGGGGAGGTGGAATTTTAAATTCTGCAGATTTGCTGCATAATAGCTCTGAGGATGTGTTGTATGAGAGTGCAATGGCTAGACTTAATGAAATAATTTCACAAGGTACTGGGGCTGTTGAGATTAAGAGTGGCTATGGGCTATCTGTTGAGGATGAAATTAAGATGCTTAGGGTGGTTAGGCGTATAAAGGAATCTGCACCAATAGATGTAAAGGCTACTTTTTTAGGTGCTCATGCCTATCCTAGGAATTATATTGATGATAAGCAAGGCTATGTAAATGAGATAATTAATACGATGATTCCATTAATAGCTTCAGAGGATTTGGCAGATTACATTGATGCTTTTTGTGAGGATGGATTTTTTAGCTATAATGATTGTGATAGGATATTTAATGCTGGTATTAAATATGGTATGGCTGTAAAAGTTCATGCAAATCAGATGGGATTTACAGGGGGGGTGCAAATAGGAGTAAAATATAATGCTGTGAGTGTAGATCATTTAGAGAGTTGTGGAAAAGAAGAGATAGAATGTTTGAAAAATTCTACAACTATAGCAACAATGCTTCCTGGTGCAACTTTCTTTTTAAATATGAATTATGCGCCTGCTAGAGAGCTCATTAATAATAATGTTCCTGTGGCACTAGCTAGTAATTATAATCCAGGGTCTTGTCCTAGTGGAAGTTTACAGTTTCAGATGGCTTTAGCCTGTATAGCTATGAAGATTACACCTACAGAGGCTTTTAATGCTTGTACTATTAATGGAGCCTATGCAATGGGCTTAGAAGATGAATTAGGGTCTATTACTATAGGAAAGAAGGCTAGAGTTTTAATAACTAGGCAAATACCATCGCTAGATTTTATTCCTTATGCTTTTACGTCTAATTTTATAGAAAGAGTAATTTTATAGTAGTTTATTAAATATAATTTTAAGTTTAGCAATTTATAATAAATAATATAATGCAAAAAAAAATAATAGAGTGTGTTCCAAATTTTAGTGAGGGACGCGATTTAGCTGTAATAAAACAAATTACAGATGTTATAGAAAAAGTGGATGGAGTTACATTGTTAGATGTAGATCCGGGATATGCTACAAATAGAACTGTTGTTACATTTGTAGGCGAACCAGAACCTGTTATGGAAGCTGCTTTTAGGGCAGTGTCTAAGGCTTCTGAACTTATAGATATGAGAAATCATCATGGTGAGCATCCTAGAAGTGGGGCTACCGATGTGTGTCCTTTTATTCCTATTAGTGGGGTAACTATGCAAGAATGTGCAGAATATGCACGTGCTGTTGCTAAAAGAATAGGCGAAGAGCTTGCAATTCCTGTTTATTGTTATGAAGATGCTGCCTTTACTGCTGAGCGTAGAAATTTGGCTGTTTGTAGAAAGGGTGAGTATGAGGGTATTCCAAAGAAATTGCAGGATCCTACTTGGAAACCAGATTTTGGACCTAGCGAATTTTCTGAGAGAGTAGCTACATGCGGTATTACTAATGTGGGGGCAAGAGATTTTCTTGTAGCTATAAATTATAATTTAAATACAACTTCTACCAGAAGGGCAAATGCTATTGCTTATGATGTAAGAGAAAAAGGTAGAAAGAAGAGAGAGGGTGGTTCTTTAACAGGAAAAGTATTACTAGATGAGAAAGGCAAGGAGATTTGGACTCCAGGAACTCTTAAGGCTTGTAAGGCTATAGTATGGTATATAGATGAATATGGTATTGCTCAGGTTTCTATGAATGTTACCAATATTTCTATTACACCTGTACATATTGCTTTTGATGAGGTAGTGGCTAAGGCTGCTGCTAGGGGCATAAGAGTAAGTGGTGCAGAAATAGTAGGTTTAATACCTAAAAAAGTGCTTATAGATGCTGGTAAATATTACTTAGAAAAACAACAAAGATCGGTTGGTATTTCTGAGGGTGAAATAATAAAGATAGCTGTTAAGTCTATGGGTTTAGATGATCTTAAGCCATTTAATCCAAGAGAAAAGGTTATTGAGTTTGTAATGGAGGATAAATCTGGGGCTTCTTCTATTAAGAAGTTAGTAGATCTTACTTGCACTGGTTTTGCTTTAGAAACTGCTAGTGAATCTCCTGCTCCTGGTGGTGGATCTATTTCGGCTTATGCCGGAGCTTTAGGAGCATCTTTGGCTACTATGGTTGCCAACCTATCTTCTCACAAACCTGGTTGGGATGATAAATGGAAGTATTTTTCTGATTGGGCAGATAAGGGACAAGCTTTAATAAATGAATTATTATTCTTAGTAGATGAGGATACAGAGGCGTTTAATAAAATTATGGCTTGCTTTGGTATGCCAAAAGGAACTGATGCAGAAAAAGCAGCTAGAGCCGCAGCTCTACAAGAGGCTACAATATTTGCAACAAGAATCCCATTGCGCACTATGAAAGTTTCATTTTCTGTCTTTCCTATAGTTGAGGCTATGGTAAAAGATGGAAATCCAAATTCGGTATCTGATGCCGGAGTTGGTGCTCTTTGCGTGCGCACAGCCGTTCACGGAGCCTACTTAAATGTTAAAATTAATGCTGCTGGAATAAAAGATAGAACAATAGCAGATGCAATTTTAACCGAGGCTGCCCAAATAGTTGAGGCTACCGATAAAAAAGAAGCAGAGATTTTAGAACTAGTAAATAAGATTATTGGCTAATAATTAAAAGAGCTTTTTAAAAATTAAAAAACCCGACCTATTCAATTAGAATTTGGTCGGGTTTTTTAGAATTATTTAGTGAGCTTATTCGGCACTAGAAGCTAGTCTCTTGTAAGAATTTAATCTTTGTTTTGCAAACTCTTCTGTTAACTTAAACAATTCTTCTGCCTCTTGTGGGAATGTTTTAGATAATGATGCATATCTAACTTCTCCCTTTAAGAAGTCTTGGAATTTAGTCCAATCAGGTTCTTTGCTATCTAAGATAAATGGATTTTTACCTTCTGCCTCTAAACTAGGATTGTACCTGTATAGTTGCCAGTAGCCACATTCTACAGCGCGTTTCTCTTCTTGTTGGCTCTTGCCCATGCCATTCTTTAAACCATGGTTAATACAAGGAGCATAAGCAATAATTAAGGATGGTCCATTGTATGCTTCTGCCTCTTTAATTGCATTTAAGAATTGAGCTTGGTTAGATCCCATAGCAACTTGTGCAACATAAACGTAGCCATAGCTCATAGCCATCATTCCAAGGTCTTTTTTACGTATTTTCTTACCAGATGTTGCAAATTTAGCAACAGCTCCTGCTGGTGTAGATTTAGATGATTGTCCACCTGTGTTAGAGTAAACCTCTGTATCTACAACTAAGATATTTACGTTTTCTCCAGATGCAAGAGTGTGGTCTAATCCGCCATATCCAATATCGTATGACCAACCGTCGCCACCAATAATCCATTGGCTTCTAGGTACTAGTACACCCTCATATTTAACTAGCTCTTTGCAAATATCGCATTTGCACTCTTTTATCATTGGAATAAGCTTATCTGCTATTTCTCTAGTCTTTTTAGCGTCGTTTTTATTACTTAACCATTCGCCAAATAGAACTTTCATTTCTGCAGAGCAGCAGTCGCACAACATACCCTCAGACATTAATCTTTCGGCAGTTTCACGTAATCTCTCAGAACCTAATCTCATACCTAAACCAAACTCTGCATTATCTTCAAATAGAGAGTTTGCCCAAGCTGGTCCCCTGCCATTTTTATCTTTGCAATATGGAGATGCTGGGAATGACCCACTATAAATAGAAGTACAGCCTGTGGCGTTTGCAACCATCATTCTATCGCCAAATAATTGGCTAATTGCTTTAATATAAGGAGTTTCTCCACAGCCCATACATGCACCAGAGAACTCAAATAGAGGTTGAGCAAATTGTGAGTTTTTAACGTTTTGTTCTTTAGGAAGTATAGTGTCTTTGTAGCCAACGTGAAGGTTCATGTATTCAAAATTAGCTTGCTCTGCTTCTTGACTTTCTGCAGGCTCCATAACAAGAGCTTTAGTTTTTGCAGGACATACATCGGCACAGTTTCCGCAACCGGTACAGTCTGCGGGATCTGTTTGCATTGTAAAGAAGTAATCTTTTAAAGGGCCGTTACCCTTTACTCTCTTAACAGATGCGGGAGCCTTAGCAGCCTCTTCTTCTGTCATTAAGAATGGCCTAATTGCTGCGTGAGGGCAAACAAAAGCACATTGGTTACATTGAATACAATTTTCTGGAATCCATGCTGGAACGTGAGTAGCAATACCTCTTTTCTCGTATGCTGCTGTTCCTGCAGGAATTACTCCATCTGCTGAGTCTTTAAATACGCTAACAGGAAGGTCTGCTCCACATTGTGCATTTACCACATCGGCTACGCTCTTAACCCACTCTGGAGCTAGACGTTTATATGTGTCGGGAATAAACTTAGTACGTGAAATATTTTTCCACTCACATGGTATTTCTATTTTTACGTATTCCTCTCCTCTGTCTACAGCTGCGTAGTTCATTTTTACAATGTTCTCTCCTTTTTTACCATAGCTCTTATCTATAGCTTTTTTCATTTGAGCTACAGCCATTTCGTAAGGGATAATGTTTGTAATTTTGAAGAATGCAGATTGAAGAATTGTATTAGTTCTGTTTCCCAAACCAATTTCTTCTGCAATTTTAGTTGCATTTATAATGTATAAAGTAATATTCTTATAAGCAATTTCTGCTTTTACATGGTCTGGGATGCGTTTAAGTGTTTCTTCTGTATCCCATAGGCTATTTAATAGGAGAGTACCATTTTTCTTAATTCCTCTCATAACATCATATTTGCCTAAGTAAGAAGGAACGTGGCAAGCTACAAAGTCGGGAGTTGATACTAGGTATGGAGATGTAATAGGTGAGTCTCCAAATCTTAAATGAGAGCAAGTGAATCCGCCTGATTTTTTAGAATCATAGTCGAAGTATGCTTGGCAGTATTTAGGTGTATTGTCGCCAATAATTTTGATAGTGTTTTTGTTTGCTCCAACAGTACCATCAGAACCTAAACCGTAGAATTTGCCCTCAAATGTACCTTTTTTAGCAAGAGAAATTTCTTCTCTTAGAGGAAGTGATTTAAATGTTACATCGTCTACAATACCAATTGTAAAGTCATTTTTACTTTCTTTAGCTTTTAGATTGTCAAATACAGAAAGAATTTGTGCAGGGCTTGTGTCTTTAGAAGATAATCCGTAGCGGCCACCTACAACTTTTATTTTAGAACCTTGTTCTGCAAGAACGCCTTTAATATCTATGTATAATGGCTCTCCAACCGATCCTGGCTCTTTTGTTCTATCTAAAACAGCAATTTTCTTAACTGAACTTGGAAGTACTCTTAAGAAGTATTTAGCCGAGAATGGTCTGTATAGTCTTACAATTATTAAACCTACTTTTTCGCCTTTCTCTCTTAGGTAATCTATTGATTCTTTTATTGTTTCTGTTACAGAACCCATTGCAATAATTATATTCTCTGCTTGAGGATCTCCGTAATAGTCGAATGGTAAATAGTGTCTGCCTGTTAGCTCGCTTATCTCACCCATGTATCTTGCAACGATATCTGGAACTGCATCGTAATATTGGTTGCAAGCCTCTCTGTTTTGGAAGTACACATCTCCGTTTTGTGCTGTACCCTTTGTAACGGGAGCATTAGGATTTAATCCTCTAGAACGGAACTTAGCTAGTGATTTTTCGCTTAATAATTTTTTTAGGTCCTCTGCATCAATTGACTCAATTTTTTGAATCTCGTGTGATGTTCTAAAACCATCAAAAAAATGCACAAATGGAACAGAAGATTTTATTGTAGAAAGATGAGCAACTGCTGCCATATCCATAGCTTCTTGTACACTAGCCGAGGCTAAAAATGAAAATCCTGTTTGTCTTGTAGCCATAACATCTTGGTGGTCTCCAAAGATAGAAAGAGCATGTGATGCTAATGATCTTGCAGAAAGGTGAAATACTGTAGGAAGCAGCTCACCTGCAATTTTGTACATATTAGGAATCATTAGAAGTAGGCCTTGTGATGCTGTAAAGGTTGATGTTAAAACACCAGCTTGCAAAGATCCGTGAACAGCTCCAGCTGCACCACCTTCACTTTGCATTTCTACAACTTTAACTTTTTCTCCAAATATGTTTTTTTTGCCGAATGCTGCCCACTCATCTACTAACTCTGCCATTGTTGACGATGGAGTTATAGGATAAATTGCTGCTAGCTCGCTAAACATATAAGCCACATGAGCGGCTGCGTAATTACCATCGCAGGTAATAAATTGTTTTTCTTTAGCCATATTTATTATTTAATATATAGTATTAGTATTGTGTGTGTTCTTTTTTGTTATAAAAAATAGCAATTTGATTAATAACTATAATTAGCCCATTTAGTTATTAATCAAATATATCTTCAAAAGTAAGTAAAATTTATTGTAATTCAAAACTTATTATTTATTTATAAGCCCTTGCTTATAGCAAAGAGAACTTGTTATATAAATAACAACGTTAGCAGAACTTCCCCTAAAAAAAGAAGTTATTATGGTTTAAATTGATTGTGGAATTTAGCTTTTTCCATCTGTTATTGCAGATGGTGCTATTTTTTTTATTAAACCTTGAAGTACAGCTCCAGGTCCTAGTTCTATGAAATTACTAGCACCATTCTCTACCATTTTTTCTACAGACTGAGTCCATTTTACTGGTGCTGTAAGTTGAATTAGTAAATTAGATTTAATCTCGTTTGCACAAGTGTGAGGCATTGCGTCTACATTTTGATATATAGGACACATAGGCTCTCTTATTTCTGTTTTTTCTATTGCCTGAGCCAATTCTACTCTAGCCATATCCATTAAAGGAGAGTGAAATGCGCCTCCAACAGAAAGAACTAGTGCTCTTTTTGCTCCTGCACTTTTTAAAACTTCACAGGCTTTTTCCACAGCCGCAAGTTCGCCAGAAATAACAACCTGCCCATTACAATTGTAGTTAGCTGGTACAACAATACCAACGCCATCTTCTCTAAGTTTTAAACAAATATCCTCAATTGTTTTGTTGTCTAATCCTAAAATTGCAGCCATTGTAGATGCTTGCGCCTCACAGGCTTTTTGCATTGCCATTGCTCTTTTATAGACTAAAGTTAGACCATCCTCAAAACTCATAGCTCCTGCTGCTACCAATGCCGAAAACTCCCCAAGAGAGTGCCCAGCAACCATTTGCGGGTTAAAATCTTCTAAACATTTAGCTAAAATAACAGAATGAAGGAAAATTGCAGGCTGAGTTACTTTAGTCTGTTTTAGCTCCTCTGCGCTACCGTTAAACATAATGTCTGTAATTCTAAAACCAAGAATTTTATTGGCTGTTTCAAACATTTCTTTTGCCTTACTATTTGTGTTGTATAATTCTTGCCCCATTCCTATAAATTGGGCTCCCTGACCGGGAAATACGTAAGCAGTCATATAGTTTTTTTATTTTTTCAGCCGCAAATATAATCAAATTCATCAATTATAACTAAATTTGCTTCCCGATACATTTATTTACCTCTTGCTTTGTGCCCAATTTTAATTTAGTGGAACCTTGCAAGTTAGATGTATCGGGAAGCAAAATATTTACTTGCCCCTGTAGTTTAAAGGATAGAATATAAGATTCCGGTTCTTAGGGTGGCGGTTCGATTCCGCCCGGGGGTACATTATTTTGTAGAAAAGGTGATTGGCATTATCATGCTCACTTTTACTTTTTTTCCTTTTTGTTCTCCTGGTTCCCATTTTGGAGATGATTTTACCACCCTAATTGCTTCATCGTTAAGGATTTCTGGGGTTTTACTTATGGCCTTTACCTCAATTATACTTCCATTGTTATCTATAATAAACTGTATTATTACCTTTCCTTGTATGTTTTTCTTTCTTGCTTCCTCTGGGTATTGCATGTTCATGCCTACCCAGCGTGCAAACTCAGATGCATCTTTTCCTTGGAAAGTTGGCTTTTTTTCTATTACAGTATAAGGAACTTTTTCTGTACTTTGTTCTTTAGTTTGTTCTTTAGTTTGTTCTTTAGTTTGTTTTGTTTCTTGTGCATATACAGTTTCTTTAGGAGTAAGATTGAATAAGATTACCAAAATTAAACATGTCGGGAAGCTTAGTATTAGTCTTTTGTTCCCTAATTTTTTTGTGTTCATAATTAGTTTGATTCTTTTTTTTATTGATGTGTAACTAAAAGAGTTAGCCATGTAAGGCTCAGAAATGCCCATTTCAAAGTTTAGTAGCAATTGCGCATATTGCTTGGGGTCCTCTCCTAAAATTAGCATTTTCTCATCCACTTCGTACTCATGTATCTCTCTAAGTTTTTTTTCTATCATCCATACAAACGGATTATACCAGAAGAATAACTTTAGGATAAACATAAACACAATGTCTATAGAATGTTTCATGTTGCAGTGTAGTTGCTCGTGCATTAGCACTTTTTCTATGTTTTTATTTTTATAGATACTGTCATTTATAATTATTTTTCCTAATATGCAGAATGCTCCTTTTGTAGTTTTGCATATTATTATTTTCTTTCCATTAATCTCCTCTATTCTACCATTTTTGTATAGCTGTATTGTTGATAAGGTTTTTTTTATTAGTAAAAGCAGGAGTGATGTTATTCCAGCTAAATATATGATAATTAGGATAGTTATTTTGTTACTAAAGCTATTGAGTATTGTATTTATAAATAAATTAGGCGATGCGTTTTCTGTTCCACTAATATTTATTGTATTAAGTGGCAGAAACATTGATAATGAGTTGTAGCTTCCTCTGGGAATCTCTATTTTTAGCAGAGAAATTGCTATGGCTATTGGTATAATTAGTAGTAAATAGAAGCGCTGGGCTCTAATTGTTACCTTGCTATCTAAACAAAATTTATATAGAAGATACAGTATTGTAATACTAATATTTATATAAATGACTTGTATCATAACTTTTAACCTTTATTAATTAAATCTTGTAGCTCTTGGTATTGTTTGGCACTTAGGCTTCCCTCTTTTGCAAAATAAGAAATAAGTTCAATGGGAGAGTTGTTAAAGAAGTTGCTTAAAGTATTGGATATTATGTTTTTTCTATATTCTTCTTTTGTAATAATGCTATAGTATCTGTTGGTTTTGCCAAAAGTTTCATACCCTAGGAACCCTTTTTTTACTAGAATTCTTACTATAGTAGAAATTGTTGTGTAGGCTGGCTTATCTTCGCTTTTGTATCCTTCTACAATATCTGCTAGAAAGATCATATTTTTCTCCCATACAATTTTCATAACTTCTAGTTCTGCTTTTGTTAGTTCTTTAGTCTCTGTATTATTCATAATCTCTTGGTTTATATCTTATCTTAGTGCAAATATATAACTAATAATTTAATTATACAACTATAAAATTAGTCATAATTTAAAAAATGTTTTTATTAGGCGAATAATTATTATAGTTTTTATCATTTATAAAATAAAAAAGGAGGGGACTAAAATTTTGTTTTTAGCCCCCTCCTTTTTGCTAGGTTTTAACTATTATTCTACAAAAGCTAGTATTTCGCCTTTTTGAATGGTTTCGCCTTGTTTTGCGCAGATAGCTACTATTTTTCCATCAATAGGGCAAGTAACTTCTTCTGGTCCAAAGAAAGCTTGAACATGGCAAAGAGGTTTACCTGCTTTAAATTCTGTTCCTATAATTGGAGCTGTAGAAACATCGCTAACATCGTATTGCCAAATACCTTGACCTTTAATTGGAGATTGTACAGGAGTTGCTTTAGGAAATTTTGCCACAAGCGTATCTATATCAAATTTAGGCATTTCAACAACAGGACGAGTTACAATAATTGGGGCTTTTGCTTTTTCTTTAGCTGCTTCTAGTTCTTGCTCAAAGCGTTGTTTTGCTACTCCACTCTTGTAATCTCTATATTGTCTTTCGTGCATTGCAAGCTCAAACAATTCTTCATCGTCTTGTCCTCTATCCCATCCCTCTTCTTTCATAATGTCTACAAATTTTGGTAGTTCATTAGGGAAGGCGTCTTGAGGATTGCCTGTATAGAATTCTAAGCCTTTATCTTTAACAATTTTAACAATCTCAGGTGCTAGTGTGCCAGGAAGAGTTCCAGTTTTACCTAAAATCATATTCATTGTATCTTTATCAATATTTGTCCATCTTGACTCACCTTTAAGAATACTCATTAAATTCATAAGTGCAGTATTCTTAACGTATTGGCTAAATGGAGTAACTAAAGGTGGGTAACCTAGTTTAGGCCATACGTATTCAACCTCTTGGAATAGCATTACAACTAGTTCATTAAGAGAAACCTCTTTCTTGTTTTGTTTTCTTAGTGATAAATTGATAGCACTATGGAATCCTTTTAGGTCTGACATCATAGACCCCATCATACCTCCAGGTAAGCCGCAACCTACTAATAGTGATGATGATTTGTAATTGTCTGGTTCTATGAAGTATCCTAAGTAGTCGTCAATAAATGTTTGGGTTAAGCGGCGAGCTTCCATATATGCATCCATGTTGATGTCTTTTACTAAGAAGCCGGCGTCTTTTAGCATAGCCTGAATAGTAATAACGTCTGGATGAATTTTTCCCCATGAAATTGGTTCCATAGCAACGTCGATATATTCTGCGCCAGCTCTTGCAACTTCTAGCATAGAAGCAACAGAGAATCCAGGGCCAGAGTGTCCGTGATACTGAACAATGATATGTGGATATTTATCTTTGATAGCTTTGGTTAATCTACCTAAGAAAGCAGGTCTACCAATGCCTGCCATATCTTTTAAACAGATTTCGTCGCAACCATATTCTACAACCTTGTCAACAACTCCCATATAATATTCTACTGTGTGAACAGGAGAATGGGTTATGCTTAACGCAACTTGTGAAATCATACCACCTTTTTTTGCTCCAATAACTGAGCCTTTAAGGTTTCTATGATCGTTTAGTCCGCAAAAAGAACGAGATATATTGGTTCCTTGTTTTGCTTTTACTTTATACATTAAGTGCCTTACATCCTCTGGAACAGGGTTCATTCTTAGTGCATTTAGACCACGCTCCAACATATGAGTTTGGATTCCTACTTTGTTGAACGGTGCTGTCCACTCTCTTACAGCCTTGTTAGGATTCTCGCCAAACAGAAGATTAACTTGTTCAAAAGCTCCTCCATTGGTCTCAACACGGTCGAAACAACCCATCTCGATAATAACGGGGGCAATTTGTTTTAGTTGGTGTACCATTGGGACGTATTTTCCCGATGATTGCCACATGTCTCTGTAAAGTAGAGAAAATTTAATTTCACGTGCCATATAAAATTGTTTTGTTTATAGTTTGTAAATAAAATGCAATTATCTAAGCAAAAGCCGTTAAAACTAAGTACCTTAAGCTTTTTACTTAGGGCAACAAATTTAGTAAAAAAAAACAGAAAAAACCATTTTTTTAAAAGAAAAGGTCTTATTTTTACAGCAATTTTAAATATGACTAAATTCCTCTAAATTTTGCCAATCAAATACTGTCTTATTAATTCTATTATGCTCGCTTTTATAATAATATTTTCTTAGAGTGTAAATCTTAAAAGATTTTTTGCAAAATAATAAAAAAACAGTATCTTTGCATCCCAATAAAACATGGTGATTGTAGCTCAGTTGGTTAGAGCGCTGGTTTGTGGCACCAGAGGTCGTGGGTTCGACCCCCATCATTCACCCTTAATCTGAGAGGCTGGGCAGGATATATTCTGCAGGCCTCTTTTAATTTATGTTCTTGAATAAATGATTTGATTTATGAGATTAAATAGAACTGCAGGTGGTTATATTTTAGGAGCTGTTGCAGCAGCTTGTTGTGGATTAAGCCCTACTTTTGCACTTCCTTTATACGGCCGAGGGCTAAATCTAGACTCTGTATTGTTTTTTAGGTATGTGTTATCAGCTATTTTATTGGGGGCGT
>CAXYUL010000011.1:0-16362 GCA_964292095.1 uncultured Bacteroidales bacterium
GGTAAGGCTCAAGCAGATTCATTAAGAAAGACTAGAGAGGAAACTCCGGTAAAGCTCATTACAAAAGACAGAATAATAGCTAGCACTAGCTCTTCATTAAAAAAGGGGGATATCTTTGCATGTGAGGCAGGGGACACAATACCATCTGACGGTGAAATTATAGAAGGCATAGCATCTATAGACGAAAGTGCTATTACAGGAGAGAGCGCCCCAGTAATTAGAGAAGCAGGTGGAGATAAGAGTTCTGTAACTGGCGGAACTAAAGTATTATCAGATAAGATAATAGTAGAAGTTAGCGCAATGCCTGGTGAGAGCTTTTTAGATAAAATGATATCACTAGTAGAGGGAGCAGAAAGACAAAAGACCCCAAATGAAATAGCACTTACAATCTTATTAGCTGGTTTTACATTAGTATTTATTATTGTTTGCGTTAGCCTAAAACCAATAGCTGATTATGCTGGCGCACATATTTCACTAGCTTCTTTTATAGCTTTATTTGTTTGTCTAATTCCAACAACAATTGGAGGCTTATTATCTGCTATCGGCATAGCCGGTATGGATAGAGCTCTTAAAGCAAATGTTATAACCAAATCTGGAAAAGCCGTTGAAACTGCTGGCGACATAGATACTCTATTATTAGATAAAACAGGAACTATAACTATAGGCAATAGAAAGGCTACAGAATTTCATCCACTAAATGGAATTAATAAAAAACAATTTATAGAAATGTGTATGCTATCTTCTTTGTCTGATAAAACCCCCGAGGGGAAATCTGTAGTTGAGCTTGGCAAAGAGATGGGAGTAGAAGTTAATGAACTACATATTGTTGGTGCACAAATGATTAAATTTAGTGCAGAAAGTAAGTGTTCTGGAGTAAATTTATCTAACGGAAATAGAATTAGAAAAGGTGCTTTTGAGGCTATAAGAAAGATTTCTGAAGCAGCAGGAAACGATTATTCTAAAGAGGTGGTAGCTTTAGTAGAAAAGATAAGCCGTAATGGCGGTACACCACTAGTTGTTTGCATTAATGAGCAGATTATAGGTGTAATTGAATTACAAGATATTATTAAAACTGGCATAAGAGAAAGATTTGAACGATTAAGAAAGATGGGGGTTAAAACTGTAATGGTAACAGGTGATAATCCACTTACAGCTAGATATATTGCAAATGTAGCAGGAGTAGATGATTTTATTGCCGAAGCAAAGCCAGAAGATAAAATGGAATACATAAAACGTGAACAAGAAAATGGGAAGCTTGTTGCAATGATGGGTGACGGAACTAATGATGCTCCTGCTCTTGCTCAAGCCAATGTTGGTGTTGCTATGAATAGTGGCACACAGGCTGCCAAGGAAGCTGGAAATATGGTTGACCTAGATAATGATCCAACAAAACTGATAGAAATTGTAGAAATTGGAAAACAACTATTAATGACAAGAGGGACACTAACAACATTTAGTATAGCAAATGACGTTGCAAAATACTTTGCAATTATACCAGCCCTTTTTATGGCCTATATCCCAGCATTAGGCAAACTAAATATTATGCATCTTTCTTCTCCAGAAAATGCTATACTATCAGCTGTTATTTTTAACGCCATAATAATTCCTCTACTAATTCCAATTGCTCTTAAAGGGGTTAAGTATAAACCAATTGGAGCATTAGCTTTGCTTAGAAGAAACCTATTAATTTATGGGATAGGTGGATTAATAGCTCCATTTTTGGGCATTAAACTTATAGATATATTAATTTCTACTCAAATTTTTTAGTTATGAACAATTTAATTAAATCGATAAAAGTAACAATTACACTAATTATATTATTAGGTATTTCATACGTAATGATTTTAAGTATATTTGCTTTAATAGCCACTCCTACTAATGGTAAAGTTGAATTAGTATATATAAACAATAAGGTAGTTGGAGCCAAAAATATTGGTCAATCCTTTTGCTCGCCAGAATACTTTAGGGGTAGACCTTCTGCAACAGGCTATAAAGCACATAGATCTGCTGGAGCAAACGATGCCATTAGCGATTCTCTTTACATAAAAAAAGTAGCATTAAGGATACAAGAGCTAAAAAAAGCCTTCCCTTATTTAAAAGATAATGACATTCCCATTGATATGATTACTGCGTCGGGAAGCGGAATAGATCCTCATATTTCTGTAAAAGGAGCATATATGCAGGTCCAATCTATAGCTAAACACAGAGGAATGTCTGTAGAAGATATTAATAATATTATTAAAAGTAAAATAAAAAAACCGTATTTTAGTATTTTTGGAACTTACCAGCTAAATGTATTAGAATTAAATATAGCCTTAGATAATGCAACACGAAAATGAACAAAGGCAGAGTGCTCAACACTTTTTAGAACTTATTAAACGTTCTCAAAGGGGTAAATTTAAAATTTACATAGGAATGATTGCGGGCGTTGGTAAAACATATAGAATGCTAAACGATGCTCACCAGCTAATGAAGGCTGGGGTAAATGTTAAAATTGGATACATAGAAACACACAATAGAGAAGAAACTCAAGCTCTCCTAAATGGATTAGAAATTATAGAAAGGCGAAAACTTTTTTATAAAGGAAAAGAATTAGAAGAAATGGATCTTCAGGCAATAATTAACTTGCATCCCGAAATTGTAATTGTAGACGAGTTAGCACATACCAATATAGAAGGAAGTAAAAACTCTAAACGCTGGCAAGACGTACTAGAAATATTAGAAAGTGGCATAAACGTAATAAGTGCTGTAAATATTCAGCATATAGAAAGTCTAAATGAACAGGTAAAAGGAATATCAAGTATAGAAATCAAAGAAAGAATTCCAGATAGGCTGCTAGCAATAGCAGATGAGGTTGTTAACATTGATCTTACTGCCCAAGAACTAATAGAAAGGCTAAAGGCAGGTAAGATTTATACTCCCGACAAAGTTCAAAACGCACTAGGCAACTTTTTTAAAGAAGAAAACATATTGCAACTTAGGGAACT
Source organism: uncultured Bacteroidales bacterium (assembly GCA_964292095.1). Lineage (GTDB taxonomy): Bacteria > Bacteroidota > Bacteroidia > Bacteroidales > UBA932 > Egerieousia. Next base: position 2,988 of record CAXYUL010000011.1, read on the forward strand.
TCCCTTAAAAGAAGTTGCACTACGAGTAGAAAAGAAGGTTGAAAATGAAGTAATAATAGATAGTATTGGTGTAAGACACGAGAAATTTTTAGCAGTTATAGACAGTGGAAATAAGATTCCAAGAAAAATAATAAGAAAAACAGCTAGATTATCAACTCACTATAATGCCTCATTTTACGTTTTAAACATTAGAAGCACAAAAGAAAAGCCAGACACAATTCCACTATCTGCCCAAAGATATTTAAGGCAACTCTCGAAAACGCTGGGCGAGAGAATAATAATTTAAATTTAGCTAAGGAACTTGGAGCTCATATTATTCAAATTGAATCTAATAAAAAAGTTGAAGCAATAGTAAATACTTGCATTAGCGAAAAAATTAGTACAGTTTGTATTGCAAAACCAAAATTTACACTACTTTCGTTAATTAGATGGTCATTATCATTTAAAAGACTTTTAGATAAACTATCTAGCCAAAACATAGACCTTATAATTTTATCTTAATATGCTTATACACAAAAGATTAACTTTAGGAATAGGTATCCTATCTGCATTAATTGTACTACTTGGACTACAATCGGTTGGCTATATATTAAACCTATCAAAAGTTTCTAGAAATATACTCGCCGACAATTACAATTCTCTACATTACTCAATGGGGATGTTATCTTCTATAGACTCGCTTCAGGGAAACGAAACAGAAAAAGCACTAGCTAAAAATTCTATTGTAAAAGAACTTAGTAGACAGCAAATGAATGTAACTGAACCTAACGAACTTGCTCTAACAGAAGAGCTAAGTGCAAATGTTCATATTATGTTAGACTCTGTTAACTACCAAAGAATTTCTACAGCAAGAAATTCTTTATATAAAATAATGGAAGTAAATATGCAAGCAATTAGAGAAAAAAGCTTTTTAGCAGAAGACACTGCCGATAGAGTTGTTTTTAGAATTGCCATAAGTGCCATAGTTTGCGCTCTCATTGCCTTTATTTTATTATTCCGATTTCCAAAAATTGTAATTAAACCTGTACAAGAGCTTAAAGAAGGAATAATGGAAATAGCAAACCATAACTATCAAAAACGATTAGACTTTAAAAATAATAAAGAATTTGCGGCAGTTGCATATTCGTTTAATAATATGGCAGAAAAACTTTCTGAATATAGAAAAAGTGCCTTAGAAGATCTAATGATGGAGAAAAAAAGAATAGAGGCAATTGTAAATAGCTTACACGAGCCTATTATTGGCTTAGACTCAGACAAAAATATACTATTTATGAACGACACCGCTTTTACTATATTAAATATAAAGGATACTAACATAATTGGTAAAAATGCTACAGAACTATCTTTAAGTAACGATCTTTTAAGAAGACTGATAAGAGAATTATATTCGAGCGATCCCTCTAAAGATGCACTTAAAATTTATGCCGACAACAAAGAAAGCTATTTTCAGATGGAGAATATTCCTCTTTATGTAAATCAAATAGGAGAAAAAGATAAAAGTTATATTGGGAACCTAATAATACTCCAAAATATTACTCATTATAAAGAAATGGATTCTGCAAAAACAAATTTTATATCTACAGTATCTCTCCAAATGAAGACTCCAATAGCTTCTATAATGATGAGCCTTAAATTGTTAGAAGATAGCAGAATTGGAAGTTTAAATAAAGAGCAACAGGAAATGGCTCAAAGTATAAAAGAAAACAGCGATAGACTCCTAGATATTACAGGCGAACTTCTTAATATGACTCAACTAGAAACTGGAAATTTAAAGTTGATTCCTAAAATTACAAAACCAATAGAACTAATAAACTATGCAATTTCTGCAACAAAGGTACAAGCCGATCGTTTTGGTTGCTTCATAGAAGTTGAATATCCTAATAAAATATCTAAACTCTTTGTAGATAGCGAAAAAATAGCATGGGTAGTAACTAACCTGCTATCAAATGCCATTCATCATTCTCAAGAAGGCTCTAGAATAATTATAGGAGCAATTCAAAAAGATAAATCTATAGAAATTTATATCCAAGATTTTGGCAAAGGCATAGATCAACGATACCATACTAGTATTTTTGATAGGTACTTTAGAGTTCCAGGAACAAAAGTACAAGGAAGCGGACTTGGTTTAGCTATCTCAAAAGAATTTATTGAAGCACACGGAGGAGCTATTTCTGTAGAAAGCGAACTAGGAAAAGGAAGCAAATTTATAATTACACTAAAAATAGCATAATAATATAGGATTTAACTTAAATTAATTTAAGTTGAATCCTATCCCTTTTTGTATCTACCTCTAGCACACGAACCATAACATGCTGATGCAATTTTACCACATCATTTGGATTAGATATAAACCTATCTGCCATGTTTGATACATGTATTAAACCATTTTGTTTAATTCCAAAATCTACAAAAGCTCCAAAATTTGTAATATTAGTAATAATCCCTGGTAACTCCATTCCTACACTAAGATCATCTATAGTATGAACATCGTTTGCAAACTCCAAAACCTTAACATTTGCTCTTGGATCTCTACCAGGCTTTGCCAATTCTTGCATAATATCTGTTAGTGTTGGAAGCCCAACCTCATCGCTAAGCCATTTTTTAATTTCTATAGACTCTATTTTTTCTTTATTACCCAGCAATTCTGTTAAGCTATAACCATAATGTTTTGCTATAGCATCTACCAAAGCATAACGTTCTGGATGTACTGCCGAATTATCTAATGGATTTTCAGCATTAGGAATTCTTAAAAAACCTGCCGCCTGTTCAAACACTTTTTCTCCCAATCTCTTCACTTTTTTTAATTGAGAGCGAGAGCAAAATGCTCCATTTTCATCTCTGTACTCTACAATATTCTTAGCTAATGCTGGTCCTATTCCCGATACATAAGATAATAAGTGCCAACTAGCAGTATTTAAATTTACTCCAACATTATTAACACAACTAATTACAACAGAATCTAACTTTTCCTTTAGCAAAGATTGATCAACATCATGCTGATACTGACCAATTCCCAAAGATTTAGGATCTATTTTAACAAGCTCAGCTAATGGGTCCATCAATCTTCTACCAATAGAAACAGCACCTCTTACAGTTACATCATAATTTGGAAACTCCTCTCTAGCAGTTGGAGAAGCAGAATAAATAGAAGCGCCATCCTCACTAACAGAAAAAACCTTAACTTGGTTAGGCAAACTTATTCTTTTAATAAAAGCCTCTGTTTCTCTACTTGCTGTTCCATTACCAATAGCTACAATTTCTATCTTATATGATTCAATCATATAAGAAATTTTTTTCATAGCTAATATCTTCTCATTTACAGGAGGATGCGGATAAATAGTATCATTATGAATTAAAGCCCCCTGTTCATCTAAACAAACAACTTTACAGCCTGTTCTAAAGCCAGGGTCAATAGCTAATGTCCTTTTCTGTCCTACTGGAGCAGCCAAAAGCAGCTGTCTTAAATTCTCGCCAAATACTTTTACCGACTCTAAATCTGCTCGCTCTTTTGCAATTTTAATAGCTTCATTCTCTACCGAAGGATGTAATAAGCGTTTATATGAATCATCTACTGCAATATCTATTTGTTCAAATAAAGAATAAGAACTGCACTTAACTCCATTGTATAGCAATCTATTAATTATTTTCTTTGCTATAGTATCATCTACATTTAATTTAACCTGTAAGAAGCCCTCCTCTAAACCACGCAATATTGCTAATAATCTATGAGATGGCATCTTAAAGATATCCTCGGTAAATAAAAAATAATTCTGAAATTTTTCTGCTTGCTCTTCTTTATCCTTTGCAACTTTAGACGATAACTTTCCGTTTTTTAAATAAAAGGCTCTTAGCTCTTGTCTAATAATAGACTTCTCAGATATGTTTTCTGCTATTATATCTCTTGCTCCTTGCAATACATCCTCTCTTGTGGGAAGGTCTTTATTTATAAAACTTGTAACTAATCTATCAAAATTATCAACAGAAAAAGTAAGCATTTTAATGGCAAGCGGCTCTAATCCCTTTTCTTTTGCAATTGAGGCCCTAGTTCTTCTTTTTGGTTTATACGGCAAATAAATATCCTCTAAAAGTTGAATATCAACGCAATTATCAATCTCCTTTTTAAGACGGTCACTTAGCTTTTCTTGATCACTCAAACTTTTTAAAACAGCTTGTTTTCTTTTATCTAAATCTACGAACTTATTAAAAAGAAAATTTATTTCTGTAATTTCTACCTCATTTAACTGCCCCGTATGCTCTTTTCTATAGCGACTAATAAAAGGCACAGTTGCTCCATCCTCTAATAAATTTATACAATGCTCAACTTGCCATTCTTTAATCTGCAATTTTTCTGCAATAAATTTTATATATAATTTATTATCCATATAAACTCTATTTATCAATTTACTTTAATCGTGAGAAACTTGTTGTAGATGTATTCTGTAAGCAGAGAAAATCTTAGATTTAGACACAAATCCCATATACTTACCATACTCATCTACAACTGGTAAATTCCATGCGCCAGTTTCTTCAAATTTTCTCATTACACTCTCCATTTTTTCATTTGCGCTAACCACAACTGGAGCTGGCTTCTCAAAAAAATCTACTGTATATTTTTCATATTTATCTTTATCAAACATTATCTCTCTAACATCATCTAAAGATACAATACCGTGAATCCTATTTTCATGATCTAATACTGGAAAAATATTCCTTTTAGAAATAGCTATAGCTTTTATTAAATCTCCCAAATTCTGATTAACTCGCACTCTTATAAAATCGCTTTCTATTAAATCTCCCGTTTTTAATAAAGTTAACACCGCCTGATCAGAATCGTGGGTAAGTAAGTTACCCTGTTTAGCAATACGTTTTGTATATATAGAATAAGGCTCAAAAATTCTTATTGTGGCAAAAGAAACAACAGCTGTAATAATTAAAGGCATTAATAGAGTATAGCCCTCTGTTATTTCTGCAATTAGAAAAATTGCAGTTAATGGTGCTTGCATAACTCCAGCCATTAGGCCAGCCATACCTACCAAAACAAAATTTGTTTCTGGGACCGTATGTAATCCCGATAGGTTTATTGTTCTAGCAACTATAAATCCTAATACACCACCCATAAACAATGTTGGGCCAAAGGTACCTCCAACACCACCTCCTGCATTAGTAAAAGACATAGTAAATACTTTAAATATAAAAACAGCCAAAAAGAAAATTGGAATCATCCACTCAACGGTAAAGAATTTAGTAAAGAAAGTATTTCCAATAGCTTTGTCGGGAATATTATTTAATAAATAAGAAATAGAATCGTAACCCTCTCCGTACAAAGGTGGAAAAATGAAAATAAGAAGTCCCAAACTAATTGCAGATATGCACCATCGCTTATAAGTACCTTCTATTGATTTAATTTTATCCTCTAGCCTAAGGGTTGTACGAGTAAAATATAAAGAACCGAAACCACACACAACACCCAAAAATAAGTAGAAGGGGATGTTGTTCATAGAAAACTTAGAAATTGTATTTTCAAATGGCACCGTACTCCCTAAAAATAAATAAGAAACAGTAGTAGCCGTAACAGAAGATATTGCCAAAGGTAAAATAGAGGTCATAGACATATTAAACAACAATATTTCTAATGTAAATAAAACCCCAGCTAATGGGGCCTTAAAGATACCAGCAACTGCACCAGCAGCACCACAGCCCAATAATATTGTAATATTTTTATAGGATAGGCCCATTGTTCTACCTATATTTGAGCCTATTGCTGCCCCAGAATAAACAATAGGAGCCTCTGCTCCAACAGAACCTCCAAATCCTATTGTAGCACTACTAGCTACTATAGATGACCATATATTATGTGGCTTAATTTTAGACTCACTTTTAGAAACGGCTAATAAAACTTTGGTAACACCGTGTCCAATATTATCTTTTATTAGATATCTTACAAAAAGGAGGGCTAATAACATTCCCACTCCTGGATATACAAAATACAAAAAACTTTCTACAGGCGTATTAAACCAACCAGTTAGCACCCATTGAAAAAAGTGAATTAGCTTCTTTAGCAATACAGCAGCAAAGCCACTGCACAAACCAACCACTAAAGCTAACACTGTTAGCATAGAGCTCTCTGGCAATCTATTAAGATAAGTACGTATTTTTAAGAAACCTTTTCTTATCATTGTTTATAAGCGCTTAATTCTATTTATTCTCCTAGTTTGCTGCGAAGTTAATTAAAAGAACTCAATAACTCAAAATAAAAAAGCTGCCTAAATTATTTTTAGCCAGCTTATAAATTAGCTTATTTTTTTAAATTTATTCATCATTTTCTTCATCAGCGGCAAATGATGAACTATTATCATCATCTGGGAAAGTTGTTCCTTCTACAGCATCATCAGAATCACTAGCTCCATCGCCAAAAATTCCGTTTTCTACATCCTCATAATCATCAATTTTAACGTCAATCTTAATAAGATATATTGCTTGAGGAATTTCTAGCGAAATTGCATAAAAGAACGAGCCATCTGGTTTGTCTACTTTAAAAATATCCCCCATATAATCAGAATATCCCTTTGGATATTTCTCCTTGAATGCTGCGGTTAACTCTGGAGACATATTGGCATAACTTACAACCAATCTCTTCTTTTGTAATCTTTGTTCGGTCTTACTAGACATGACTATTAAAAACTTTATTTATTGTGATATTATTACTATTTATTGATATATTATAAGCCTATATCATTTCAGGGTGCAATTATAGTGCATTTTTTTTAAATACAAAACTTAAATTTCTATTTCTTAAAAAAATATGATTTCTGCTCCTTCTTTTTGCTTAAATTTTTCTCAACATACAATTTTTCTAAAGATTTCATATCTAATTCTGTGTAATACATTACAGACGATTTTGTCATTGGTGTAGGTGTAAAATCTTGAACTTGCTCTGTTAAAACGCCCTTTAAACTTAAATTTCTACTCAATTTCTCCATATCTTGCATTTTGCAACCTGGATGAGAAGATATAAAATAAGGGATTAGTTGATATTTTAAATCCTTCTCTCTGGTCAATTTATCAAACTCTCTACGTAAACGCTCAAATAATGCAAAAGAAGGTTTATTCATTAAATTAAGTACTCTGTCCTCTGTATGCTCAGGAGCTACTTTTAATCTTCCCGACACATGATTTAGAACAAGTTCTGTAAAATAAGGCTTTGATGAACTATCTAAAAATCCTTTCTCATTTAGGAATAAATCGTACCTAATTCCACTGCCAACATAAAAGTTCTTAATACCCTTAATCTCAGAAATAGAAGCATACAACTTTAATAATCTTCTGTGCGAAGGATTTAAGTTATTACACATTTTAGGGTAAAGACAACTTTTCCTAAAGCACTTCTCACATATAGATAAATCATTTCCATGCATTCCATACATATTAGCAGTGGGGCCTCCAACATCAGAAATATTACCAGAGAATCCTTCTAAAGACATAAGGTTCCTTATCTCCTTTAATATAGATTGCTCGCTCCTACTCTGTATTTGTTTACCTTGATGTGCTGCAATAGTACAAAAGCTACATCCACCAAAACAACCTCTATGGGTATTTATAGAATATTTTATCATTTCATAAGCAGGAATATGCTTACCCTTATACCTAGAATGAGGTAATTTTGTATATGGCAAATCATAGAAAGAATCTAATTCTTGCTCACTTGGTAAATCAAATGGAGGGTTTACATAAACATAAGAATTATCTATAGGCTCAACTATAAGTTTAGCATTATATTTATTTGCTTGAGTTTCTATATTGTTAAAATTATCTATAAAAGCCTTCTTATCCTTTTGGCATTGCTTAAATGAGTGCAATACAAGTGTATTATCATCTATAAAGGGTGGTATATCACTTAAGAAAGCTATCTGCCTTAAATCTAATTTTTGCAAATGTAAATCCTTATCAGAAATATTTTTTCTATTCTCTTTTATAAACTTAGCTAATTTTAAAATTGGCCTTTCACCCATTCCATATATTAAGAAATCTGCCTTGCTATCAACTAAAATAGAGGGAAGTATTTTATCTTGCCAATAATCAAAATGGCTAAGCCTCCTTAACGAGGCCTCTATACCACCAACAACAACTGGCACATTAGGATATAAGTCCTTAAGGATATTAGAATAAGTCTTTACTGCATAATCTGGCCTCATCCCAGCCAAGCCATTGGGAGTATAAGCATCATCGCTACGTAAACGTTTACCTGCTGTATAATGATTTACCATAGAATCCATGGCACCTGCATTTACTCCAAAAAATAATCTTGGCTCCCCTAGCTTCTTAAAATCTCTTAAATCATCTCTCCAGTTAGGCTGCGGAACTACGGCCACCCTATAGCCATGGCTCTCTAAAACTCTTGCTATTACAGCTGTTCCAAAGGCAGGATGATCTATGTAAGCATCCCCAGAAAAAAGTATAATATCAACATTCTCCCAACCAAGAGCCTCCATCTCTTTACGAGAAGAAGGGAAAAATTTAACACTTGTTTTTAACATGGTTACATTCTGCTAGGTAGCTTAATTCCAAGCATATCCATTCCTTTGCATAATACTTTTGCTATTGCGTCAATCATAACTAACCTTTGTGCACGAATTGCTAAATTCTCCTCTTTTAAAATAGAAACATCATGGTAGTACTGACTAAATTCTTTTGCTATATCATAGCAATAATTTGCAATTATTGCAGGTGAGTGTTCTTTGGCAGCCTCTGATATTTTGTCGGGAAAAAGATTTAATAACTTAATAATCTCTATCTCCTTAGGCAGCAAATCTACCACTTGTTTTTCTAACTTACATTTCTCTTGCTCAGATGACTTTCTTATTATAGATTTTATACGTGCATGAGTATATTGTATAAAAGGGCCAGTATTTCCATTAAAATCTATAGATTCCTTAGGATCAAAAAGCATAGTTTTTTTAGGGTCTACCTTTAAGATAAAATATTTTAAAGCTCCTAAACCTATCATCTCAAATAATGCTTCTTGCTGGTCAATAGGCATATCATCTAAACGTCCCAAAGCCATAGATGTTTCTTTTGCAGTTTCGTACATATTTTCTAGTAAATCATCTGCATCTACTACTGTTCCTTCTCTCGACTTCATTTTACCCTCTGGCAATTCAACCATACCATAAGAAAGGTGGTAAATAGAGTCTGACCAAGAAAAGCCTAGTTTCTTAAGTACCAATTTTAGAACTTGAAAATGATAATTCTGCTCATTACCAACTACATATATATGCTCATCTAATTTATATTCAGAATACCTTTGATGTGCTGTACCTAAATCTTGAGTCATGTAAACAGATGTTCCATCTCCTCTAAGTAGGAGCTTTTTATCTAAACCGTCCTCTGTTAAATCGCACCAAACAGATCCATCTGAGTGGGTTTCAAATATGCCTTTTTTAAGTCCTTCTTTAACTAATGCCTTACCTAATAAATATGTCTGAGATTCGTAGTAGGTTTTAGCGAATGAAATTCCAAGTCTATCATAGGTTTTTTCAAAACCTTGATAAACCCACGAGTTCATTGTTTTCCAAAGATTTATAACTTGTTCATCTCCTTGTTCCCATTTTACAAGCATCGCTTGGGCCTCTTTTAATATTGGAGCCTCCTTTTCTGCCTGCTCTTTACTTAAACCTTGAGCCACTAGTTCTTCTGTCTGCTTCTTAAGTTCGTTACTAAAGGCTACATAATATTTTCCAACAAGGTGGTCTCCTTTTAATTTAGAAGAACTAGGAGTTTCGCCATTACCCATCTTTAGCCATGCTAACATAGATTTACAAATATGTATACCCCTATCGTTCACCAGATTTACTCTTAACACTTTATCGCCATTTGCTTCTAAAATTCTAGAAACAGACCAACCTAAAAGATTATTTCTGACATGACCTAAATGAAGAGGTTTATTTGTATTTGGAGAAGAAAATTCTATCATAATAGTATTACCACTATCAGAATGCTGGCCAAAGTCTGGTGCAAGCACAATCTCATTAAATACCTCGTGCCAAAATTCTTGAGACATTTTAATGTTCAAAAATCCTTTAACAACATTAAAAGACTCTATTTCTTTAAAATTATTAGAAAGATACTCCCCTATTTTAGTTGCTGTAATATCTGGTGCTTGTTTACTAATTTTAAGTAAAGGAAAAGTAACCAAAGTAATATCTCCCTCAAACTCTTTTCTTGTAACTTGTGTTTGAACCTGATTGTCTGATACTTCTACGCCATAAATTGCATTTATAGCCTCCTTAGCTTTATTTAAAATAAAAATCTCTGGATTCATATATATTATATTATTTTTTTGCCTAGCTGCAAAGGTACAATAATAGTCTTTATATTCAAAAACAACTTATTAACTAGAGCTTTATGCCCTAATTATTTTTAAAATATACGCGCATAGCGGCCTTAACTTTTGGCGACAATAGCAACAATACTATCATAGTGGGAAAAGCCATAAATGCATAAGCCATATCTATAAGTCCAACAGCCGATTTAAGAGGAATCATTGCAGCCACAATTAACATAGGTAAATAAAAATAGTTATAATACTTAGCCTTATTGGCTCCAAATAAATAACTAGTGCATTTTGCGCCATAATATGAATATGAGAACATTGTAGAAAAAGCAAAAATAATAACCATAAGCATTAAAAGATACCCTCCACAACCTGGAATGGCAGCCTCAAAAGACTTAAGAGCAATTTCTAAACCTTTAACTCCTTCTACATTATAGTCTCCTTTAAGTAAAATGGCAATAGCGGTAAGGGTACAAACTAAGCCAGAATCTATAGATGGTCCTATCATAGCAACCAAGCCCTCTCTTATTGGCTCTTTATTTTTTGATGCACCATGCATCATAGATGCAGTACCCACACCTGCTTCATTTACAAGTGCTGCCCTACGTGCCCCTATAATTGCTACGCCTGCCAAACCACCTATTCCTGCATCTAAATTAAATGCCCTGCTAAAAATATCCATAAATACCCTTGGAACATCGCTTAAATTAGTAACTATAATATAAAATACCAAGAGAAAATACATTATAACCATTGCTGGAACTATTTTAGTTGAAATCTTAGCTATTCGTTGTATACCACCTAATACTACTATTGCAACAATAATACAAATAACACTTCCAATTATAAATCTTAAAGTTAGCGTATTCTCTATACCTGCTGGACTTGTAAAAATTGTAGTAATAGCCTCTGTTAATTGATTAGCCTGCATTATGCAAAGCGTTCCTATTAATCCAAATACAGAAAAGAAAACTGCTAATGGCTTCCATTTTTCGCCTAGTCCTTTAGTAATCATATACATAGGACCACCTTGAACTTCGCCGTTAGAATCTTTACCTTTGTACATTATAGTTAAGCTTCCTTCAAAAAATTTTGTTGCCATTCCAACAACAGCACTTACCCACATCCAAAAAATTGCACCTGGGCCACCCATAGTTAGAGCTATTGCAACACCGGCAATATTACCCATACCTACAGTTGCAGCAATTGCAGAAGTTAGTGCTTCAAAAGAGCTTATTTGTCCTGGTTCGGAATCATCTTTAGATCTCAATGACTTTATTGCCTTACCCATATATCTAAATGGGACAAAACCAGAATAAATTAAAAAGAAAAGGCCTCCACCTATTAGTAAGAAAAAAAGAGGATAACCACAGATTGTGTCACTTACAACAATAATTGCATGCTCAACACTAGATCCAAAAGTACTCATAAATAGATTTATTAATTGTTAGGTATAATTTAAGCGTAAAAGTAAAAATAAAAGGCGCCAAATGTAAATCCTCATAAAGACAAACACTGGCGCCTAATTTTTTATATAAATATGGCTATTTAAGCCCTCTATTCTTTAATAAAGGCTCTATACCAGGTTTCTTCCCTCTAAAATTAATATAAAGTTGCATAGCATCTGCCTCACCAGCCCTCTCTAAAATTTCTTTCCTAAATTTTGTAGATACTTCCTTATCAAAAATATCTCCCTTCTCTACAAAAGCGGTAAAAGCATCTGCATCTAAAACCTCTGCCCAAATATAGCTATAATACCCTGCAGTATAACCACCGCCAAATGTATGATTAAAATATGTACTTCTGTATCTTGGTGGTATTTGTTTTAAGATACCTCTATCTCCTAATACTTTAGCCTCAAATTTATCAACATCTAAATCGCTTGGAATAGATTGAAGAACATGAAAATCCATATCTAAATAAGAAGCACCTAAGTATTCAACCGTAGCAAAACCTTGACCATATTTTCCGGCCTTTTCCATTTTAGCTATAAGTTCCTGCGGAATAATCTCGCCAGTTTGATAATGCTTAGCATAAACTTTTAACACTTCTGGTTCAAAAGCCCAATGCTCCATTATTTGCGAAGGAAGTTCCACAAAATCTCTTGGATAACCATTTAGCCCTTTATATTTTACATTTTTTAGCAATGACGCTAGACCATGACCAAATTCATGAAAATATGTTTCAACTTCGTCTGTGGTTAATAAAGCTGGCTTATCTCCAACTGGCCTAGTAAAGTTTCCAACAATTGTAACGAGTGGTGCTACGCGTTTGCCATCTTTATAACTTTGTCCCCTAAAACTACTACACCAAGCGCCACCACGTTTTGCACCAGGTCTAGCAAACATATCAAAAAATACAAGTCCTAAATGAGAAGAGTCACTATCTAAAACTTCAAAGGCCGTAGCTTCTTTATGAGGAAGTGGAACATTTTCTAATTGCTTAAAACTTAAACCATATAATTTATTACTAACATAAAATATTCCATCTCTAACATTCTCTAGTTTAAAATATGGAGCCATTTCCTCCTCACTTAAATTAAATTTAGCCTTCATAGCTTTTTGAGCATAATATCTCCAATCCCATGCTTCTAAATCAATATTCTCTCCGCTGGTTTTAATTAAATCCTGCATATCTTTTGCCTCAGCCTTAGCAGCTACTAATGCTGGTTTCCAAATTTGGTCTAATAGCTCATAAACAGCAGTTGGTGTTTTAGCCATTCTTTCTTCTAAGATAAAACTTGCGGCATCTTTAGCACCCATTAACTGCGCTCTTTTTAAGCGTAAATCTATAAGTTCCTTAATTACAGCTTTATTATCATTTGCATTATTATTATTACATCTATTAAGGTATGCTTTTAACATTTGCTCTCTAAGTGAACGATTATCAGCATTCGCCAAAAACGGCATAATACTAGGATTATCTAAACCAAAAATCCATTTACCACTTTTGCCTGCTTTTTCTGCTCTAGATGCAGCTTCTGCTATTTGATCTTGAGTTAAACCACTTAAATCTTCTTGCTTATCAATAACTAGAGTGTATGCA
>CAXYUL010000012.1:0-16248 GCA_964292095.1 uncultured Bacteroidales bacterium
CCCAAATTTTTTTATTGTCTGCACCAAAACTTAAATATTGCTGCAGCGATCTTATAAGCCAAAGCGGTGTGTCGGGAGTATTACTAGCATGAGTAAGATTATATCTCTCTCTTTCTATTGTGCTGTCCATTACTTTTTGGTAACGCTCAGAATCTAAATCATTAAAGATAGTTAAACCAGCTAAGGAGATAAAACTATCTCTTAGATTCTCATAATCCCATGAGTATCCAGAGCAGATAGAGTACTGCCCGTTGCGTTTAATTATAAATTGTTTAGCCGCTAGTTTTAAACAAGAGTCGTAGTCTTTTCTTGTATCTATCCGTTTTATAACTTCTTTATCAAACCTAGCGCTAAAATTCTGTGGGTTTTCTTCTATTGTTGATGCTGATAAGATGATAGACTCGCCTTTGCTAATTGGAAGTTCAAAATAGCCCGGCACAAATAAATCTTCTGTACTCTCAAAGCCACGGCGTGCTTCTTCTTTGTATACTATATTTTTATACCAATCGGGAGAGGCTATCCATTCGTTCTCCTTGCTAAGCTGAAGAAATAGGTTGGGAAATCCTTTGTACATGTTAAAAATTACACCATTATCTGTTTTTACATATTTAGTATTAGCATTGGTGTTGGCAGATGTTAATGCGTGTATATTTCTAAATGCTAGAAAAGGTTTTATTCTTAGAATTGTTGGAGAATGAGCTTCTAATAAGCTGTATTTAATTAAAACTTGTTCACAATCTCTTAAGAACATTATTGTTTTGGAAAAAACCATACCACCAACCCTATATGTTATGGTTGAAGCATAGTTCATTTCAAAGTCTACTATGTATTTATGCCCTTTTGGCTCGTGTATCTCTCCATAAGAATTTATGCCTAAATTAAAGCTCTTTTGGTGTTGAATTAGTGATTCATGCACATTTGATAGCAGAATGTGTTTTTCTCCATTAAAATTATCAATAGGAACAACTAATAATCCATGATATTTTCTAGTGTTACAACCTACAATAGTGGTATTAACATAACCGCCAGCTCTGTTGCTAAGTAATATTTCTCTTTTTAGAGAATACTCCAAATTAACTAGTTCTTGCTTATTAAATTCTAAATATGCCATGATAAAAATATTTGTCTCAAAGTTAACATTTTTTCTCTATTTGTTTTATAATTATAGCATTTTCTTAACAGCTATAAACAATGTATAATAAAGAATCTAATGTTTTTGGCAATATTCATTAAAAATTTTGTTTTTTTTTAAATCTTTAAAGCAAAAGCAGTACGCGATGGAGCGTAAATAAATATTTTTTTATCCTCTATAGTGGAGTGAGTAAGTGTTCGTTCATTACGCTCAAAACCAGAGAATTCTCTCCAATCTGTATCTAATACTATTCTATACTCTCCTTGCTGTGTTGTGTTTACTGGGTAATTGTTATATGAGTTTGTAGGACTAAAGTTAAATACAAAAATAAGAGAGCCTCTCTGTATTAGCATAACTTGGTTTTTAATATCATTAAAAATAGATATTGGCTTGTAATCTAGCAAATGCTCTTTTTTAAAGAGTGCTATCATAGATTTTTCAAATTCGTAAAGGCTGCTGTAATATAGCTGCTTATTATAACATAGCTGCCATTGCCTTCTTGCATAATTATAAGACCAATTGTTGCCTTGCCGTGGAAAGTCTACCCATTCGGGGTGACCAAATTCATTTCCCATAAAGGTTAGGTAGCCATCTGCGGCCGTTAATAGTGTTAGTAATCTTATCATTTTGTGCAAGGCTATGCCTCTATCTACTATAAGATTATTGCTCTGTTTGCTCATGTGAGTATACATTAGAGAGTCTATTAACCTAAAGATAATGGTTTTATCCCCAACCAGCGACTGATCATGACATTCTACGTAACTTATTGTTTTTTCGTCATCTCTTTTGTTTGTTAACTCATACCACATATTGCCCATATCCCACAACTGGTCTGGGAGTTCCTTAATCCATTTTATCCATTTGTCGGGAATACCCATACTCATCCTAAAATTAAATCCTGCCCCACCTTGTTCCACTGGGGAGGCTAAGCCTGGCATACCACTCATGTCTTCTGCTATAGTTATTGCGTTTGGCTTAATTTCTTTTATCAGTAGATTGGCTAGTGCAAGGTAAGTATAGGCATCTGTATCTGTGTTTGGTGTAAAGTATGATGGATATCCGTTAAAATCTACTGCTAAACCATGATTAAAATATAACATACTTGTAATACCATCAAATCTAAATCCATCTAGGTTATATTCTTGCAACCAAAATTTACAGTTAGATAGTAAAAATCTAATTACTTGATCTTTACCATAGTTAAAGCAACGTGTTCCCCATGCAGGGTGTTCACCTTTGGTGCCAGAATGAAAATATAAATCATAGCTTCCGTCTAAACAGCTTATACCTTCTTGTTGGTTCTTAACAGCGTGAGAGTGTACAATATCCATAACAACGGCAATATTATTAGCATGAGCTGTGTC
Organism: uncultured Bacteroidales bacterium; assembly: GCA_964292095.1. Classification (GTDB taxonomy): domain Bacteria; phylum Bacteroidota; class Bacteroidia; order Bacteroidales; family UBA932; genus Egerieousia. Next base: position 2,497 of record CAXYUL010000012.1, read on the forward strand.
TACCAGCTCTTTAAAATCTTCTGCTGTGCCAAAACGTGAGCTTAAGGCAAAGAAATTTGATACCTGATAGCCAAAAGAACCATAGTATGGATGTTCTTGTAAAGCCATAATTTGAATAGTATTGTAGCCAGTCTCAATTATGTGTGGCAAAACATCTTTGGCAAATTCTTTAAAACTAGACACTTTATGCCCCTCAGAGCTCATCCCTATATGAACCTCGTAGATGATTGGTTTTTCTATTGTTTTTGTAAAAGTATGTTTCCAAACGTAATTAGCAGATGGCAACTGAAGTTGAGCAGAGAATATTTTTGTACTTGGGTCTTGAACACAACGCCTAGCATAAGCTGGCAAGCGCTCTATCCACTCCCCTTTTGATGTTTTAATCTTCCACTTAAATAATTGTTTATCTTTTACTTTACTTATGTCTATAACTAACTCCCAATTACCATTTGGCAGAGCAGTCATTTTAAATTCCTGGTCTATTTGCCAATTATTAAAATCTCCTATTACATAAAACTCCTTTGCCCCAGGAGCCCATTCTCTAAAGTATACAAACTTAGAATCTGCTTGAACTCCATAATACAAATGATTATTTGCAGCATCACTTAATTTACCCTTATAACCTACTAGTTCTCCTTTTGCAATTAGGATACGCTCCATTCGCATATTTATATCTTTTTTATATGGCAAAAGATAGGGATCAGTTTCGTATAGCATAGTATTACTTTTATTTGTTAAAAAAGGGCTGTATTTAGTTTGTTTAAAAATCGTATCTTACTAGAACGTTAAATCTATAGGCCTCTCCACTTGAACCATCAATATTTTTTCTAAATCCGTATAAAAATTCGCCGCCAAAGGTGGCGTAGTGGAAGAATTTTCTAATGTAATTTACAGCAAAATATCTAGCTTGCGAATATACTTCTTTAGATAATCTATTATTGTTTTCTACAAAAGTTTGAGAGAATACGGCTGTAGAACTAGATTTAGAGTCCCAATTTCTTGTATAACCTACATAATATCCTCCTGCAGCTAAGGTCTTTACTTCTCCTGCTCCATATATTAAATCTAATCCCATTGAGCCTATATCTTGAATATAATTTGCCATTCCGTCTTCAAAAATTCCTTGTACATAAAATGTATTATTCTTAAGAAACTTATATTTCATGCTTAAAGTTAGAGCCAAACTTACTTTTTGCTCAATTTCTGCCGAAAAGTCTCTATATCTTAGAGTCCTCATAGATAGTCCACCAAATAAATCAAATTTATCTGTATTGTACGTATACACTATTGGCAAATCTGGAAATCTTTGATTAATATAGTATACTGTACCCTTATCATAAACACTTACTTCTGGCAATTCTGCGGCTATAGACAAAGAGCTTCTCTTACTTAGTTTAAATTTATACCTAAGCAATGGCACCTTTGATCCACTCATGCTAGAAGGCCCCTGCCCATCAATTATAGAAGGACTATCTAAATCTACAAAAGTGCTCCACGTTTTTCCAATAGTAAAACCTCTAAATTGTACATAAGCATGCTTTAGCTGAAGATTATTGTTAGTTCCACCAAAGTCTGTTTCTATGTATGCTACCACTCTTCCATATTTATCATCTCCTATTAGTTTAAAGCCCAACCTAGATCCACCAATTTTAATTCCTATCCTATCTAGCTCGTGAGCAGAATTGGGAATCACAATTTTATTTGTTTCAAAATCATCTTCTTCTAACCCACCAGCATCGTAATATAGGGTAGAACTTACATAACCAAGCACCCCAAAAACATAGTTTCCACTTCTATCTACCATTATAAATCGGGGAAACTCTGGGTCTTGGAATCGTCCTGTTCTAGTGTCTTCTATAATTTTCTTCATTTTAATAGATAAACTATCAGACTATTTAACTGCAATTTGAGCGTTTAAAATTGTAGGACAATATAGCATAGTTAATACAAACAAAACTTTTGCTAAAAATTTATAGTTAAAATTTAGGCACATAATAACAACTATTTAAGCTTCTTCTTGTTGATTTAAGATTTTTTGCAATTTAGCATCGTAACCTTTTATTTCATTTTGACAATGCTCAATTATCTCCATTGCTTTAGCTAACTTTGGCATAATATTATCTAAGCTATCCTCTCTGGTCTCTAGTTCTACAATAATTCTCTCTAGTTCCTCTATAGATTGTGAGTATGTCTGCTCACCAATCTTATTTATGCAATTTCCTGCTTTTTTTGACATAAAATATTATTTAAAATTTCTTAACATTCTTAATTATAAACTCTACTTTCTTCTTTTTAATAAATAAACTAACCTTATCTTCATCTTTAAAATCATCTGCACTATTAGCTCTCAGCCCATTTACCTCAACAATTATAAACCCCTTATCTAAAGCCGTTTGAGGATTAATAGCATTTAACCTTAATTTATAAGTTTCTAATTTATGTAAATTATTATCTATAAGCCTATTAGCGGCATAGCGCAAGGCAATTTTAATACTAGTTATTCTATTTTTCTGCTCTTCTATTTTGTATTTTGCTAAAATTGCAAGTCTGGTTTTTAGCGAGTTAAGCATTGCATCCTCTTGTGCAGATATATCCAAAATAAAATCTGCTACAGCTGTTGGAGTTTTTAAATATGTATTGGCCACCATATCAGCAATATGATAATCGTGATCGTGTCCTAATCCAGTTATTACAGGGAGCGGAAATTGAGCAATATTTGCAGCTAAAGAATAATCATCAAAACAAGATAGGTCTATTGAGCTACCTCCTCCTCTTATAATAATTACTGCATCAAATACTCTTCCCGACAAATTATCTGCTATTTGCTCTAAGGCGGCTATAATTCCAGATGGGGCCTCTGATCCCTGCATCGGTGAAGGAAATAAAACTGTATTAAAAGAAAATCCATACTCATTTTGATGAAGGTGCTTTATAAAATCTCTGTAGCCAGCAGCACTTTCTGATGATATAATTGCTAAATTACGAGGTAAACGAGCTAAGTGCAAAGTTCTGTTCATATCAAACATTCCTTCTTCTTTTAAACGATTTATAGTTTGTTGGCGTTTTAATTCCATTTCTCCTAAAGTAAAAGAAGGATCAATATCTGTTATACTTAAGTTTAAACCATATAAAAGTGAATATTGAACTTGAGCTTTTAATAAAACTCTCATTCCTGCCTGTAGTGCTTGCCCTGTTTGACTAATAAAATATGCTTTTATCATTCTATAGGCAGAAGCCCAAATACTTGCCCTAATTTTAGCACTAATTTCTGTACCTGTTGCCTTATAATCTATTAGGTCTAGGTAACAGTGCCCATTATAGCTTTCTTTAATTTCTGCTATTTCTGCCGTAAACCAAATAGAATATGGAAAGGCATTTTCTGTAACATCCTTTATTTTTTGTTGTAATTGCGATAGACTTATTATTTGTTTATCTGTGGTCCCCATACGAATGATAATTTGTTTCAAATATACTAAAACTTAAATTTATTAACTAATTTATTTAGGTTATAGCTTTTTAGCTCAAAAATTAGTTTGTAGATTTTGTTATTTTTAGCGTATATTTGCGGTTTATATATAGAATAATTTGAGAGACAGAATATGGATATAAAAACAGCAGTTTTTGCCGGAAGTAGTAGATTCTTAAAGGATAAGCCTAAAGAGTTATTGCCAGAGTTTGCCTTTATTGGAAGATCAAATGTTGGAAAATCTTCTTTAATAAATGCTCTATGCAATGTAAAAGAGCTAGCCAGAACATCTTCTACACCTGGAAAAACATTGCTCGTTAATCACTTTAAAATAAATAATAGTTGGTACTTAGTTGATTTGCCGGGCTATGGCTATGCCAAAATTTCTCAAAAGAATAGGCTTATGCTAGCAAATATGAATAACGATTACATTAATAATTCTAAAGATTTGGTACTGCTTTTTGTTCTTTTAGACTCTAGACATAGTATACAAAAGATAGATTTAGAATTTCTAATAAGTTTGGCAGAAGCAGCAATACCATTTTCTGTAATTTTTACTAAGGGAGACAAATTAAGCACAACTGCACTTAATAAGCAGATAGAGGAGAATAAAAAAGCATTACTAGAGTATTGGGAAGAATTGCCTCCTATTTTTGTAAGCTCTGCCGAGAGTAAGGCCGGTAGAAGCGAAATTTTAAACTATATAGAAAGTTTGTTAATAGGATAATTTTACACTTAAATAAACATAATATATATAATGGAACATACACATATGATAAAGATTTTCTCATGCAGAGGCTCTAGATACTTGGCTGAGAGAATAGCACAATCACTAAAAATGGAATTAGGTAAATCTGAAGTTACCGTTTTTAGTGATGGGGAATTTCAACCAGCATTTACAGAGAGCGTTAGAGGTGCAACTGTATTTATCGTTCAGTCTACTTATCCCCCTGTTGAGAATCTTTTTGAATTATTGTTAATGATTGATGCAGCTAAAAGAGCATCTGCATATAAGGTAATTGCCGTTATGCCATATTTTGGATGGGCAAGACAAGATAGGAAGGATAGACCTAGGGTTTCTATTGGAGCAAAAATGGTAGCCAATTTACTTAATGCTGCTGGTTGCGATAGGGTGATGACTGCCGATTTACACGCAGATCAAATTCAGGGATTTTTTGATTTTCCTGTTGACCACATTTATGCAAGTTCATTGTTCCTAAATTATTTACGTAGTTTAAAAATAGAAAATCTTTCTATTGCAGCCCCTGATATGGGTGGTGCAAAGAGAGCAAATGCATATTCGAGAATTTTAAGTTGTCCACTTATTATTTGCCACAAATCTAGAGAAAGAGCTAATGTTGTTGGGTCTATGACTGCTATTGGAGATGTTGAGGGAAGAAATGTTGTTATTATAGACGATATGGTAGATACAGCAGGAACATTATGTAAGGCTGCTAATATGTTAATGGAGAAAGGAGCTTTAAGCGTTAGAGCTTTAGCCACTCACGCTGTATTGAGCGGAGCTGCATATGAAAATATAGCTAACTCACAACTTACAGAATTAATTGTTACAGATACTATTCCTTTACGTCCAAAAGAAGGTGCAGATACCTCAAAAATAAGGGTGATCTCTATTGCTGATATTTTTGGGGAGGTAATAGATAAAGTATATAATTATAAATCAATAAGCACTTCTTTTGTATTTTAAGCTATGATTAATCCCAGTGCAAAAATAGAAGACGCATATAGTGCCTTAATTAACGGAATTAGAGAGTTCATGTCCCCTACCGGCACATCCAAGGTTATACTTGGTTTGTCGGGAGGAATAGACTCTGCTGTTGTGGCAGCTTTGGCTACTAAAGCTCTTGGAAATGAGAATGTTCATGCATTTTTAATGCCTAGCGAGTTTTCTACTTTACACTCTGTACAAGATGCGGTTGATTTGGCAGAGAACTTAAATATTAAGTATAATGTAATTCCTATTTCTTCTATTTACAATAGATTTACTAGAGAATTAATACCTGTTTTTGGTGTTGATAATAAGTGGAATGTAGCAGAAGAAAATTTGCAAGCCAGAATTAGGGGAACACTTTTAATGGCGTATTCTAACAAATTTAATGCACTGGTTTTAAATACTACCAATAAGAGCGAACTTTGCTGTGGCTATGGAACTTTGTATGGAGATTTAGTGGGAGCAGCAATGGTCTTAGCTGATTTGTATAAGTGCGAAGTTTACGAGTTGGCAGAATATATTAATTCTAATGATAATGTTATCCCTTATTCTACAATGACAAAGGCTCCCTCTGCAGAACTTAGGCAAGGACAGAAAGATAGCGATTCTCTACCTGATTATAGCATTTTAGATCCTCTATTATATGCTTTAATTGAAGGTGGAAAAAGCAGAGAAGATGTTATTAAAGAAGGTTTTGATACTAATATAGTGGATAGAGTTATTACGTTAATGTCTTTATCTAAATTTAAGATGTGCCAATTACCTCCCATCTTTAATATTAGTAAAAAACCTATGGGATATGAGCAAAAGTGGGCTCTTTAGTAAAAAAAAATATGAAATTATTATTACTCACTATTATTATTGTTGGATTTTGTGTTTTTGCACTTTCCTTTAATATTATTTTTAGAAAGAATGGCAAGTTTCCAGATGGAGTGATTGCACATAATAAAGAACTTAGAAAAAGGGGGATACAGTGTGCAAAGGTAGAAGAAAAAATTCTATGGGGTAAAAAAGGGCGTATTAATAAGAGAGATAATGGATGTGGAATAAATACAGATAACGACGCTTGCACTAGCTGTATGGGCGATTGTGCTGATATAGATAAAGAAAATTAAAGATTAATAAGAATATATGGGAATAGTAGCAATTGTAGGGAGACCTAACGTAGGGAAATCAACACTTTTTAACAGACTGGTTGGAACCAGACAAGCAATAGTAGATGAAATAGCTGGAGTTACCAGAGATAGACATTACGGAAAAAGTGAATGGTGCGGAACAGAATTTTCTGTAGTAGATACTGGTGGTTATACTTCTAATTCTGACGATATTTTTGAGGGAGAAATTCGCAAGCAGGTTGCATTGGCTATAGACGAGGCTGATGTTATATTGTTTATGTGCGAGGTAGCAACTGGAATTACAGATTATGATTCCGAAATTGCCTCTGTATTAAGGAAGTGTAAAAAGCCTGTTTTACTTGTTGTTAATAAAGTTGATACAGGAGATAGAATATTTGGTACTTATGAGTTTAATTCATTAGGTCTAGGAGAACCATTTTCTATTGCAGCAGCTAGCGGAAGTGGAACTGGAGATTTACTAGATAAGGTATGCGAACTTTTACCAAAGGAAGAAACTACAACAGAAGAGGATGAAGAAAAACATATTCCACATATTACTATTGTAGGAAGGCCTAACGTTGGTAAATCATCTCTAACCAATGCTTTACTAGGTGAAGATAGAAATATTGTAACTAATATTGCTGGAACAACTAGAGATTCTATTTCTACTTATTATAATAAGTTTGGATATGAGTTTATGCTCGTTGATACTGCTGGGCTTAGAAAAAAGACTAAGGTTAAAGAAGACCTAGAGTTCTATTCTGTAATGAGGGCTATAAGGAGTATAGAAAGTTCAGATGTATGTATTCTTATGATTGATGCTCAAACAGGGGTTGAGGCTCAGGATATGGCCATTTTTAATTTAATTATTAGAAATAAAAAGGGCTGTGTTATTGTTGTTAATAAGTGGGATACTATTGAGAAAGACAGCAATACAATGAAAGAATTTAAAGAATCTATTTTAAAACGTATTGCTCCATTTAACGACCTTCCTGTTATATTTACGTCTGTATTAAATAAACAAAGAATATTAGATGTTTTAAAATCAGCTACAGATGTGTACGAAAACTACTCACGAAAAATTAGCACATCTAAACTTAATGAACTTATGTTGCCAGAGATAGAAAACTTTCCACCGCCAGCTCTAAAAGGCAAATACATTAAAATTAAATTTATTACACAATTGCCTACTGTAAGCCCATCTTTTGCATTTTTCTGTAACTTACCACAGTATGTAAAAGACCCTTACAAACGATTCTTAGAGAACCGTTTACGCAAACATTTTAATTTTAATGGTTGCCCTATACAAATTTATATAAGGCAGAAGTAAGTATTCTGTGTGCAAGAATAATAAACCATTTACCTAACTAAACTATGAAAAAATTTTTATTACTAGCTAAGCCATTTCTTTAGGCTGTCTAAGAGCTCTTGTATTTTATAAGGTTTAGCAATAACTCCGTTACAACCAGCATTTAGAATTTCTTTTTTATCTGAATCATAAGCATTTGCAGTAACGGCAATGATTGGAATTTGTTTATTAATCTCTCTTATTGCAGCCGTTGCTTCTAAACCACCCATAATAGGCATATTAATATCCATTAAAATAAGATCGTAGGTGTTATTTTTAAATAACTCTACCGCATCAACACCATTTACGGCCCTTATTAGCTGATAGTCTTTTAAAATAGTAGAAATTAATAAATAATTACTATCATTATCCTCTGCAACTAAGATTAATGGACCACGTAAATTTGATGTATTGTTTTTTATTTTTTGCTTAAGCTCAGGCTCAAAGCCTGATGTAATAAGGGGTGTATGATGACTAGGAGAATCTTGCCCTGCAATTTCTGTAATTTTTACTGGCAACCAAGCCCAAAATGATGAGCCTTTTCCTAATGTTGATTCAAAGCCAACATAACCTCCAGTAGCATCAACTATTGCCTTGCATATAGAAAGCCCCAAACCAGTGCCTTGGGAAAAATTATCAAATTTTTCAAACCTAGAAAAAACTTTATCCTTTTTATCCTCAGGTATTCCCAATCCAGTATCTTTTACAAATATTTTTAGGCCATTATCTATAATATTAAAGCCCATAGTAATAGACCCAATATTGGTATGCTTAATAGAATTTGTAACAAAATTATTAATTATCTGTACAAACCTATTTCTATCATATTCTATAGTATAATTACCACTCGGACAATCAAATACCAGCTGAACATCGGGCTTATCTATCCTCTGTTGTAGAAAAACAAAAACTTCTTTAAAAGTATCGTATAAACTAAATTCTTGCATTTTTACATCTATGTAGCCAGCCTCTATTTTAGATAAATCTAATATATCACCAATTAGCTTTAACAATAGCTCTGCATTGGTTCTTATAATCCCTTGATACTCCCCTCTTTTTGCATCAGAATCTGCCTCTATTAATAAATCTGAAAAGCCAACAATGGCATGAAGCGGAGTTCTAATCTCATGACTCATATTTGCCAAAAATGCAGATTTAAGCTTATCTGATCTAACAGCATCTTCTTTAGCAACTTCTAATAATTCTGTTTGTTTATGAAGTATAGTTTGTTGGTTCTCTAGTTTTGATTGTTGCAATTTTAATACTTTTATAAGTTTCCTATGTTTAATATACATTATAATAGAAATTGAAAAACCTAAAATTATGAATATCAGCAAGATTGAACCAGTTAACAAAAACTGCTTATACTTTTTAATTTCCTCTTTATAATCGCTTTCTATAACTACGCTATGGGCTGGCAATTGATAATCTTTTACCGCATATTTGTTTAATAAATCTCTAAAAAACTTATATTTGTTCTCCGTATTTATAAAAGGGCAACCACTCACCTTATCATTATGATAGTTCATTAAATCCTCAACAATAAAGCCTATATTAATTTTATATTCTGGATAATAACCACCCATTGCAACACTTCCAAAGCCAGTACCCGTAAGTGTAAAAATAGGCATTTTATTATCACTAGATAGTAAATCTTCTATAGAGTTTTGCAAGAAGAATGTTCCACTTTTATCTACCCTCCATGTCCCTATTAAAAGAGCTGTATTTTTAGGTAATTCTTTTATCTTATCTTTTATTTCCTGTGTTAAATATTTTCTTCCATCTAAAAGATCTAACTCCCAATCTTTATAATCTTCTGCCATAACCTTCTTTACCATGGCTTGCACAGAAACTCCCCCATAAGTATTGTCTGATAAAAATGCTATCCTTTTTATACTTGGATATAGCACTTTAATAAGATTAATATTTTTGTGCAGATCGTAGGTATTAATAATACCGCCACAATGTCCAATACTCTTTGCATATTCTTGGGTATCAATGTGCTCAGGATTCCAAAGATCTATATTAAATTTACCTGAAGGCAAAAGAACGCCATTTTTACTTATATAACAGCCATAAAAAGGTACATTAAGATGCTCGTCTAAACTTAGATATGAACACCAAGCCTCTTGTCCTAAAAGAATAAGTCCCTTTAAATCTGAATTCTTATATTTATCCAAACATTCTTGCATCATTTGTTCCCACTCGGCACATCCTCCCAAATCTTTATAGCCCATATTCTCCATAATAAAGGTAAAATGGACAGAATGCTCTTCTACTAAAGTATTAAACTCCCTCATAAAGTCTACAACTCTTTTAGAATCTAATGTATACGAACTTATTACAAGTACATTCCCAAAATTTTGATCATTATCATCATTAGATGATGCATACACTACATTAGAAGAAATAAATAAAATATTAAATAGAACAACAAGTCCCCCAAATAATACAAGCTTATGTTTAAATAGTATTTTCATGTTTAATAATAGTTTGGTACAAATTCTATTTTAACCTTTATGCCTTGGCAAATTAAATGTAAAATTAGCTCCTCCAAATTCTGACTTTTTATAATAAATATAGCCTCCACTCTGCTCAATAATATTTCTACATATAGCCAAACCTAAACCAGTACCACTATTTTTAGTAGTAAAATTAGGCTTAAATAATTTACTCTCATTCTCGCTATTTACACCAGCTCCATTATCCTCAAAAGAAACAGTAACATTATCATCATCCTGAGTTAAGAATATCTTAACGTAACCTCCACCGTTTAGTTCAACAGCTTGAACAGCATTAGAAAGTAAATTAACTATCACCCTAATTATCTGTCCTCTTCTAGCAAAAACAAAAGCCTCTTCTGTTGTATAGCTAAATGTTATACGAATATTGTCGTGAGTATCAAAAAGAATTTTCTGCTCATCCAATAAGCTAAATAGACTAATTTCTGAGCTTTCCTCATAATAGAACTTTGCAAAACTAGAAAACTCAGAAGCTGTATTTGACAATATCTCTATTTGGTCTAAAATAGAATTGCCTACATCCTCAAACTTATCTTGCCAACCTTCAACATTCCTCTGCTTAAGCCTAATTAAATGCTGAATACTTAAGCGCATAGGCGTTAGAGGATTCTTAATCTCATGTGCAATTTGTCTAGCCATCTCGCTCCAAGCATGCTCTCTCTCTGTTTGAGCCAAACTCTTTGTACTTTCTTCTAGGTCCTCAACCATTTTATTATAGGCCCCCACAAGCACTCCTAGCTCATCCTTACTCTTATAATCTATATGCTCTGCCTTCTGAGACACGTCCATCTTTTTCATTTTTGAACTAATAATTACCAATGGCTTAGATATTTGATTAGAAACAATACTACCCCCAAAAATTGCTGCCAATAGCAAGAGAAGGTAAATATTAATAATAGTTGCAATAATAGAAGATAGATCTCCCCTAAAATCAGACGTCTTAGCAAAATAAGGAATATTAGCTATTGCTATTAGCTTCCCGACACTATTAAAAATGGGAGCATATAAAGAGTAGTAAGATAGCTCTGCAATCTGCTCTTGATGTATCAGCTGCCTTTTACTCTCTCCAACTAACTTATGAAAGGCATCTGAATTCATTCTAGAAGATAGTAGATATCTATTAAATAATTCTGGCTGGGTAGACCTCATTAATCTACCATGAGGATCATATAAGTTAATATCTACTTGAGTATTAGAAGCTAACCTATCCATAGATTGAAATATTTCTGGAGTATTAAGCTGATTATACATATCTGTATATTTACACAAATCTGAGAGTGTTGATTGTACTGTAAGTAGCTTTTCTTCCATTTGCAACCTATTATTCTCGTTATAGAAATTTACACTAAACCAAACACTACCAACCCCCATACATATTAAAGCAAATACTAATGATGTTATTATAAGATAGGTTATTTTTCTTCTAAACGAATTTTTAGGCAATTTAACCTTTAAGGCATTTTTATTAATCCTCCTAAGCCTTAGAAACAAAAATAACAAGCCCCCATTAAAGAGCATTAAGTAAGAAAAAGAAACTAGGTATAATAAGAAGTTTCTACTGTCTCTAGTAATTACAATAACACTGTCTTTTGATGATTTATTAATAAAATGCACATAACCATCTGTTGATATTACAGAAAATCCGTCTTTAAATTCATTTTTCTCTAGATTTATAGGGTAATTATACCTTCCCCTATATACCACTAATCTTCCGTCTACATATTTTCCATATGAGTACGAATAAGGCATATTAAAATTATCCACTTGCTTGTAATCAAACAAAAGTGATGGGTATCCCAAAACATCTTTCATGTATCGGGAATCTAATTCTATATATAAATTAATTGGCCCTGCTATTGTTAGATAATTAAATATTCCTAAGTAACTCACTCTACCGTTGTAATTATTTAAGAAGTAGAAGTTTGAATTATCCGCCAAAGGAAGTCCCCTTAACTGTACTGCTTGATAGAATCTATTGCAGTCTATTACGTGCAGTCCTTGATTGTACAAGATTACATCGTTAGGCCTACAAATAGTTAGTTTTACCTCATATTTTTGCGAAACCCCTTTTAAGTATAGCTCATCTAACCTGTCTTTTAACAAATTAGCCCCACCTTGTGGGAAATTTAGCATAGCGCTATTTATAGGGTCATTTAAAATTTTGTTTTCTTGCGATCGCAAAAGTAACTCTAAGCCAATATCTCTTTCTACAGATAATTTATTTGTCCAAACTTTACTTCTCTCTGTTTCCTTTTTAAAACCAGCAAAACTTACTAATAAAAGAATATATAGCGATATTAAAAACACATATATAGTTGTAATCCTGTATGTTAACAAAGAACTTCTGTTTATTGGTTTTGTTATTGATACTACCATCTGAAGCGACAGCAATAAAACAATAAAGAGTAAGGCATAAGAAAAATATGCTAAAAAAGAATATATACTTAGTTCGTCTAACCTATATAACTCTAGCACTATACTAGAATTATTAATTAAAGATTGTAGGGTAAAATTAATATATATAAAAATCAATAATGGAAGCAAGTAAATAACACACTTTACTATTATTTTTGATGTTTTCTGCTTACGTAATGTTACAGCTTTATTTAAATATATAATAATTTTTCTCCTCATTAGGTATAATCCTAGTATTAATAGTAGAACATACAAATTATTTAGAAGTAAACTACCTAATGATGAAAATATTCCGCTATCGGCGTATAGTAAAGGTGAAAATAACTGGTAATCCGATAAATAATTATCAAATCTAAAACATAAAAGTCTAAGGACTGTAATTCCAAGTACATATAAAATATAAGTATTTAATTTTCTTCTATCATATAAAAAAGAATAAAGCGAAAGCAAAGCAAAGAGCATGGCTAACCAACGCTGAAAAGATTTAGGACTATCTATATTTCTAATTGAATCGTCTGAAACAGAAAATAAACTACCTCCGTCTTTACCTGTAACAACAATACCCTCATCGGAATTAACTGGCTTTATTATTAGTTTTTTATTTGCCTTAAGTTTTTGATTAATTTTACTTACCAAAACAGAATTAGTAGCAAGGTATTCTGTTTTAACAAGAAGACCTGCAATAACTTTAACTAATCCTTGCTTATAAATATTTATAATATACCAGCCAGAGCCTAAATTTACAAACTGCTCATTACCAGAAATATAAACTAATGGATTATTATATAAACTTCTTGTATTTAATGAGCTTAATCTATACCATAGTGGAAGTAAGTCTACGTCATCATTACCTATAGGAAATTGATTAATCCAAGATTGTATAGTATCTGCATTGTACTTATAAATTACCATATCCTCTGGAAAGTCATCTAGCTCTAGCCATCTATCTACTGGTGAGTTTAGTGCTTTTATAGCATAATCTTCTAATAAGGCTTCTCGCTTAATTACTGCCTTCTCTATTCTTTCAACATCGCGTATAAACGTACTAACTGGTTCCTTTACCCAAAAGATAAGGGTATACATAAATACTGTTGATGCACATAAAAATAGTGTTCTATGCGATTTTAAAAAATTCCATATTGTTTTTAAATATT
>CAXYUL010000013.1:0-16023 GCA_964292095.1 uncultured Bacteroidales bacterium
CAAAAAAAAGCCTCAGAATTACTCTAAGGCTTTTGGCGGTGCGGACGAGACTCGAACTCGCGACCCCGTGCGTGACAGGCACGTATTCTAACCAAGCTGAACTACCGCACCAATATTTCAATTTCCCTAGCGGCTTTTCTCCGTTTGGGAGTGCAAAGGTAATAATAAAAAGATAATAAGCAAAAAAAATATTAATTTTTATATAAAAAATAGTACTATGATCGAAGAAAATCTACGAATCTACTTTATTTTGATTCATACCGCCTAAATTAAAGATAATTGTGCTGCATAATTTTTTGCTGAATAGGATGCCTATATTTATTTCAAAAGCTGTTTTATGAAATTTAAAGATAGGTAACAAACTTTATGTAGATTATATTACTAGCAATGGAGAGTTACATGTAAACACAAAACACACAGTTGAGTCAGAAGGCACTCACTATGTGCTAAGACTAGATATTAGATTTAGACTACTCTAAAGTGCAGAATAATTTTTTGGTTTTTTAAGAATGCTTGGCTACTAATTGCTTAATTATAAGAGCTTTAATATTTATTAATATAGTGAAAATAAAAAGTATTTCTCTTATGTTAGGCCGCAGATATGTGGGCATAATTGTGATATTTCTTGAGTATCTTTTAGAGGAATAGAAATTGCCACTACTACTAGTATGGAGTTTAATATTCTTATGAATTATGTAGAGGATTTAGACTTAGGTGCTTAAAAATACATAAATGATGTTAGCCCAAGAATTTGGGTAGAGTTTTGTTTGGATTATAAGCAAATGCGAGTAGAATGCTATAATATCTACTCGATAAGAAATAATATGGTCATTTATAATGTTTTAGTATAAAGAGAATTATTCATGTTAGACAAGGACAATATGTAGGTAGACCTAGTTAATCCATAGGCTTATTTATTTGATTGATTAAAATTAATAAACTAGCAAATAGATTATTAATTAGAGATTAGATTATTAATTAATTATTAAACAAAATTATGGATTATAAAAATGTGTGTAAATGTGTAAAAGCAAGTGTGTTTGTTTTACTAATGCTTTGTTTGGCCTTGAGTGGAGTTTTTGCGCAAGATTCTTTAGAAATAAAAGGGGATAGTGTTAAATTTACTCTTGATAAGATTGTAGTTAAAGGTTTAATTAAAGATGATAGTGGAGAGCCTTTAGCAGGTGTTACTATTTTTAATAACAATTCTAAAAAAACTGCATTCTCCGATGTTGATGGCAGATATACAATAGAGGCTACAAAGGGAGATGAATTACTTTTTTCCTTTATAGGGATGAAAGATAAAACCATTACAGTTTCTAAGGCTGTACAAATTAACGTTCAATTAGTACAATCTGCCATTGCGCTAGAGGATATTGTAGTAACTGGTTACCAAACCTTATCAAAGGAGAGGGCCACTGGATCTTTTTCTGTTATTACAAAAAACTCTCTAGATAAACGGCTTCAGACTGATATTCTATCTAAAATAGAAGGTCTTGCAGCTGGTTTAACGGCATATAAAGGCTTAATTCAAATTAGAGGTAGGTCTACAATTAACGGCAATCCCAATCCCTTATATGTTGTAGACGGAGTACCATACGAAGGTGACCTAAAAGCTATTAATCCAAGTGAGATAGAAAATATTACATTACTTAAAGACGCAACCGCAGCCTCTATATATGGAGCCAGATCTTCTAACGGAGTAATTGTAATAACAACAAAAAGTGGTGGAGATAGAAGTAGTGTAGAATATAGCGGCTCAGTAGCAATAAGTCCCTACAAGGATAATAGAAAGTATTTTGATTTAATGAGCAGCAGAGAGATGGTAAACTTTCAGACAGAAATGTTTAATGTACATCATGCACCATACTCTAGTTTAAATAGCAGATATTCTATTAACGAAGTAGAAGAAATATTATATAAACAAGAAAACGGATCTTTAAGTCGAGCAGAGGCAGAAGCGCAGCTAGAAATTCTAAGAAATAGAGAAAATTATGATCAAATTAAAGACGAATTTTTGCGTAGCCAAATTGAACAACAGCATAACCTATCGGTAAGGGGAGGTGGAGAAAAATTTAAATATTCTGCAAGTGTAAACTTTACCAGTAATATGGCCAATCAAAAAGGCATTTCAGATAATAGAATTGGGTATAATGTTAGAACCGACTATAAATTTTTTAAATGGCTGCAAGCCGATTTCTCTCTAATGGGTAGTTTTTACAGTTTGCAAGAAAACATTGGATTTAAAGTTACAGACTTTATAAATGGGAAAGTCCCATCATATAGGGTTCTTTACAATGAGCAAGGCGACCAGTTGCCATGGATGCAAACTAAATCTGTTTCTGAGATAAATAGACTAAAATCTCTAGGCCTAAACGACGAAACATTTTATCCTATAGCTGAGCAAGATAAAGGCATTAAAAAAATTACTAACTCATACAGTAACATCAATGCCGGAGTTAGGATTAATATTATAGATGGACTAAGTGCTAATCTTAGATTTCAAACAGAAATGGTAAACGGCAAAAACTCTCTTTATTATAGCTCAGATTCTTACAAAATAAAAACACAAATTAACAATTCTTCTATTATTAATCCCGACAAGTCTATCAATCACTTAGTGCCAGAGGGAGCTTATCTTTCTGAATACAGGGATGATAAATTTTCATATACATTGCGTGTACAGTTAGATTATATAAAAACATTTAAGGATAAACACGATGTTAATGTTATTGCAGGGGCAGAACGAAGGAGGGTACATTCAACATCAACATCTATAGATAAATACGGTTATGATGACCTTAGTTTAAATCATAAGTATTTAGATGAAAAGCTTTTGAGCCAAACCCAGCAAGGAACAGAATCCTTAACAGGTTCTTATTCTCATGCACCAGGAGGTTGGCCTACTACTTTTAAGGATAGAGAAGATAGATATGTTTCTTTTTATGCAAACGGTTCATATACCTATGATAAAAGGTATGCAGTAACTGCAGGTATACGAATGGACCAGTCTAATTTGTTTGGAACAGATCCAAAATACCAATACAAGCCTTTATGGTCTGCCGGTATTAGTTGGTACATAAGTAAAGAAACCTTTTTAAAGAATGTAAAATGGATAGATATTTTATCTCTTAGAGCAACTTATGGAGTTAATGGTAATATTGCAAAAGAAAGTGGTCCATATATGATTATTACATCTTATGGAGCTAATAGTTTTACAGGTAATTACTCCAGTGGAATTGTTAGCCCACCAAACTCTGGTTTAAGATGGGAGAGAACTAATCAAATAAACTTTGGAGTAGATTTTGGCTTTTTGAGTAATAGAATTAGCGGCTAAATTGATTTATACTCTAAAGACACAAAAGACTTATTAGGAAAGGTAGCAATGGACCCTACCTCTGGTTGGACATCATTATCTATGAACTATGCCTCTATGTATAATAGGGGAATAGAACTTAATTTAAACACAATAAATATATCTCAAAATGGTTTTGAGTGGAGTACTGCTATTAATTTTAGTTATAACAGAAATATGGTTACCTCTATAGAAAATAGTGGTAATTCTATTGGAGACCATATTTTTAACACCAATACAAGAGCAGGTATGCCAATTGGAACTTTTTATAATACTAGATATGCTGGTTTAGACGAGTTGGGAAATCCGCAGGCCTACAAGGCAGATGGAACTATTGCTAAATCCTTGGCAGAACTAACTGTAAACGATTTAGTTAAGGGTGGTACTACTGTTCCCCCTTTTGCTGCTTCCCTAACCAATAATTTAACTTATAAGGGTTTTGATTTATCTTTTTCTTTTATCTTTTACGGAGGGCATGTTCTAAGGGATGTTATGCCTAAATACCTTACAACCACTAGCTTTAAAGAAAATCCTCGTAGAAGTATTACTAATTATTGGAAAAAACCAGAGGATTCAAAGGTTGATGGTATGGCGCCAGCCTTTAAGAGAAATGCATCTAATAATTCTGTTTATATGTGGTA
Source organism: uncultured Bacteroidales bacterium (assembly GCA_964292095.1). GTDB lineage: Bacteria > Bacteroidota > Bacteroidia > Bacteroidales > UBA932 > Egerieousia. The sequence goes on from CAXYUL010000013.1 coordinate 3,997, forward strand.
TGCAGCTGATGTTCACATGAAAAAAGCAGATTATTTTAAACTACGAGATATAAACATAGGCTATACCTTTAATACTAGCCTACTTAAGAAAATAAAAATTGCGGCATTGCGCCTTAATGTTCAGCTTTCTAATGTTTGGTTTTGGGGTGCTCAAAAGAACAGACTAAATCCAGAACATTGGAGTGGAAATTACTTACTTACAGCAGTATTGCCGCAAGATCCTATAACTATTTCCTTTGGTTTAAACATTAAATTTTAATAATAATATTATGAAAAAAATATATAAATATTGCGTAATTATTTTTACGTCTTTTAGCTTTATTGCTTGTAACCAATTTTTAGATGTTAAGCCCAAAGGCTACACTATCTTAGAAAATTTTAAAGATTATGTAGAATTAATGGAGTATGCCCAAATGTTTAAGGCTGGGGATAGTTATCCAGCATTTCTTACAGATGATGTTTTGCTAGCTAGTGGCAACATAAATGCTAATTTTACCGAGAGCCAAGACCATATTAGGAACTTATATTCTTATGCTCACGGAAACATTTTTAGCTATAACGAGAACGACCCATATTGGAACTTTACCTATTCTAGAATCTATACCTGTAATGTTGTAATTAACGGAGTAATGACTTCGCGAGGAGGAAATGAACAAGCTAAGCTAACTTTGCAAGCAGAGGCTAAGGTTGCTAGAGCATTTGAGTTTTTATCTCTAATGTCGCTATATGCTCCAGCTTACGACCATGCAAAAGCCAATACCGATTGGGGAATTCCTCTAAATTATTCTGAGGACGTTAGTTTAGTTAAATATGAAAGAAACACTGTTGAACAAGTTTACCAAGCCATAGTAAAAGACCTACAAGAGGCTTTGCCCTATTTAAAAGAGAATGCTGAACATAGATTTAAGCCCTCTAAAAGTGTTGCTTACGGTTTTTTGGCGCGTATGTATTTAATGCAGATGAAGTACGATTTAGCGTTAGAGAACGCGGCCAAAGCTTTAACTGTAAGCAAAGAATTAATAGATATGAAAGAATATATGGTTCTTCCCGACAAATCTAGCGGACGAATTGTTAAAAAAAACGATAAATTAGTTAGCTACCCAGTTGGTCAAATGAGCCCAGAGAATATTTATGCACGTTTTGAACCTTATGTTTTTGGAAACTCAGAGAAAGTTTATGCAAGTGAAGATTTATTGGCAATTTATTCGAAGGACTTACCTCCAAAAGCCATTGATAAAAGGCTAGAGTTATGGTATTCTAAAAATTCATTTTTAAAAATGCAATTTGAAGGTTATACAATGTTTGTACCCTATGTATATAGTAATCAGGGCTTAACTAACCAAGATGTAATTCTTATAGCTGCAGAAGGCTATGCAAGAAGGGGTTCTGCTAAGGATTTAGAGGAAGCCGCTAAATTATATAATTTATTAAGGGATAATAGGATAGAAAATAATGTTCATGTAAATTTTACAGATAAAGACAGTGCTCTACTAAAGGTGCTAGAAGAAAGACGCAGAGAATTTGCAATGGTAGGTACTTATAGGCTTGTAGATTTAAAGAGATTAAACAAAGAGGCAAAATTTGCAAAGACCATAAGTCATACTGCTGATGGTAAAACGTGGACTCTTCCCCCAAACGATAATAGATATATTATGCCTATTCCTCCAGTTGTTAAGGGATTTAGACCAGATCTTCCCGATTATCAAAGGTAGCTTATCTGTATTTTAGTAATCTCGTAAGCAAAACCACACTGTTTTGCTTACGAGATTATCCCCAAACATTATTCCCAAACATTATGAAAGAATTCACCTCTTGGTTTATCAACTCTCTCGTAGGTATGAGCTCCAAAGAAATCTCTTTGAGCCTGAATTATATTAGCAGGTAGCTTCTTAGAAGTTATAGAGCTATAATAAGAAAGCGCACCGTTCATGCAAGGAAGTCCAATCCCGTTTAGAGCGGCAGCAGCTACAACTTTTCTTAAAGATTCTATTACAGAAGGAAGTGTAGCTTTATAAAATGGAGATAGCAATAAGTTTTCTAATGCAGCTCCATTGTATGCCTTGGTTATATCATCTAAAAAGGCAGATCTAATTATACAACCGCCTCTCCATATCTTTGCCACTTCGCCAGGATTAATATTCCAGTTTTCTTGTGCCGATTTTGTAGTTATAAATTCAAAACCTTGTGCGTATGAAATGAGCTTAGAAGCATAGATTGCACCTTCTAAATCATTAAAATCTATTTTTATTAAATCGCTAGACGAATCATTGGGGTATAATTCACTCATTTTCTCTCTTAGCTCTTTTTGAGAAGATATATACCTTGCAAAAACAGCGTCTGTAATTAAATTAAGAGGAATAGCTTCTTCTATTGCAGAAATGGCAGTCCATTTTCCAGTTCCTTTTTGCCCTGCTGTATCTAATATTAAATCAACTAAATATTTATCACCTTCTTTAACCTTAAGCACTTTTGCTGTAATTTCTATTAGGTAACTACTCAACCTTCCATTATTCCATTTATCAAAGAGCTCTGATGTTTCTAAATTGTTTAACTTTAGTAGTTTACGAGCAATATCATAACCTTCTGCAATTACTTGCATATCTCCATATTCAATTCCATTATGTACCATCTTTACAAAATGTCCAGCTCCACCTTCGCCTATCCAGCTAGAGCATGCCTCTCCATTTACTTTTGCAGAAATAGCTTCGAAATAAGGTTTTATCTCACTCCACGCTGCTTTGTTGCCCCCCGGCATTAGAGAAGGTCCATGTAAAGCTCCTTCTTCTCCTCCAGATACTCCACTTCCTATAAATAGGATTTGCTTTTCTGCTAGGTACTTTTCACGCCTAACTGTGTCGGGAAAATTAGTATTCCCCCCATCGATAATTATATCTCCCTGCTTAAGAAATGGAAGTAGAGATTCTATAGTTTTGTCTACTGCCTCACCTGCCTTTACCATTAGCATTATTTTTCTTGGCACTTGTAATGAATTGCAGAAATCTTCTAAGGAGCTTGCACCATAGAAATTTTTATTAGCCCCACGTCCATTAATAAATTCTGTAACCTTCTGATTTGTACGGTTGTATACAGAAACTTTATATCCTCTACTTTCAAAGTTAAGAGCAAGATTCTCACCCATAACTGCTAGGCCAATTAGCCCTAAATTGCTTTTATTATTCATTTTATAAATTTAATTTGCCAGCAGATTCTTTATCTAAATACCACTTTATATCTTTCTTCTTATTAATATGAGTTGCTGGTAGGCTCATATCGTTATCTATTATTATTTGTTTAAGTACTTGTTGCTTAGATGCGCCGGTGCAAAGAATAATTATTTGCTTAGCATTATTAATAACACTTCCGCTTAATGTAAGTCTTTGCTGTTTGGTTTCTGGGTTATAAGTTTTTTCTATAATCTTAAAAGAGGTGAATGACTTAATATTATCTCTAAAAATTGAGGCAGTATGGCCGTCTGCACCTATTCCCAGTAGTATAAGATCAAAGACTGGCAATTTATTTAAAATAGGCAGCTTTTCTATAATCTTGCTTTCGGTATTGCTTATTATTTTGCTAATCTCTAAGTCTGATATGTTTTTATAATCTTTTATATAATTAGGCATTACAAATGGAAAGACGTTTAATTTAGCTGGATTATTAGCAGAGTTAAGCCTATAAAATTCTCCATAATTACTCTCCAAACTACTTACTTCTACAATCCTTTCGTCTACCCAAAATATATTTAAATTATTCCATAACTTTGTCTCAAATAAGTCTATCATAATAGAAAACAATAATTTAGGACTTACTCCTCCCGATACGGCAATGTTTTTTCTGTCCTCTGGGCTAGCGCTAGAAGCAAAGTTGGCTAGGTAGTGAGCTAGATTTAAGCAAGTTTCGTTTGCATTGCTAAATACGTTTATGTTTTTCATATTATTTATTTTATTTAGAGCATACACATTTGTCCATCGTTTTCTAAATTGCTACAAGGATATCTCCATTGATGTCCTTGCTTAGTAAGTAGTTCATCTGCAGCTTCTGGTCCCCATGAGAAAGCTTTGTATGTGTAAAGTGGAATCTTGTTAGTACTGTCTTTAGCATCACGTTCCCAAGCATCTAGTATTGGTTGTACAAAACTCCATGTTGCTTCTACTGCATCGTTCCTTTGGTAGAGAGTTGCATCGCCTTGCATACAATCGCAAAGTAGCCTTTCATATGCGTCGGGAAGCCTAGTATTATCTAAAGAGGAGTAGTGGAAATCCATATTTACTGTTTCTACCTTAAAGCCTGTTCCAGGAATTTTCATTCCTAGCTTAAGTAGCATTCCCTCGTCTGGTTGTATTCTTATAATTAAGGAGTTAGATACATTTTCTGGCATGTTATTTCCAAATACTTTGTGGGGATTCTTTCTAAAATGTATAGCTACCTCTGTTACCCTAGCTGACATATTTTTACCTGTTCTTATGTAAAAAGGTACTCCGCTCCATCTCCAGTTATCTATATAACATTTTAAGGCAACAAATGTTTCTGTTTTAGATTGTGGATTAATGCCAGATTCGTTTAAATAGCCTTTTATTTCTTTTCCATCTTTGCTAGAACTGGTGTATTGTGCTCTAATTACATTATTAGCAACATCATCTATGTTGATGGGCTTTAGTGAGTTAAAGACTTTAACCATTTCGTTCCTTATGGCACTTGCAGAGTCATTTATAGGGGGTTCCATACTTACTATTCCAAGTAACTGAAGAAGATGATTTTGAACCATATCTCTAAGCGCTCCTGCTTTGTCGTAGTAGCCTGAGCGTGAGCCAACACCTAGAGTTTCTGAGGATGTTATTTCTACATATTCTATATAGTTTCTGTTCCATAGTGGCTCAAAAACAGAGTTAGAGAACCTGGTTACTAGAATATTTTGAACTGTTTCTTTTCCAAGGTAGTGATCTATTCTGTAAATTTGATCTTCTGAAAAGAATGCTGTAAGTTTTTTATTTAGTTCTATAGCAGAATTATAGCTGTTTCCAAATGGCTTTTCTACAATAAGTCTTTTCCACCCCTCGTTATTGCAAGTGAGCTTAGAGTTGTATAACATTTCTGCTACTGTTGCATACATAAAAGGAGGTATGGCAAAGTAAAAGATGTAGTTGGCATTGCAAGAAATCTCTTGTGAAAGATTCTGTAGATTAATTTTAAGATTGTCGTAATCTTGCTGAGAACTTGTATCCATAGAAAAGAAATGGAGATGCTCGCAAAACTTGTTAACATTGTCATTTTCTGTATTATTATACAGGGATTGTTTACTTTCTTCTCTAAATTCTGTTGAGCTAATTTCTTTTCTGCCAATACCTACAATCTTAAAATCTTTAGGCATTAGAGATTGTTTATATATATCAAATAGGGCTGGAATTAATTTTCTTTTAGAAAGATCGCCCGTAGCTCCAAATATTATTAATATGAATTTCTTATCCATCTTTTTATTGGCAATTTTTATTATTCTTTTGTAAAAAACGAAAAATGAACATTCCCATATTTTTTTTCTTTTTTAAAATTAGGGTGGTATTCAAAATTGAAACTAGAAGGGTGTTCTAAAATAAAGTATCCATTTGAGTTTAAGATTGGTTTAGAAAATATTTTATTTGGAATAGTATCTAGTCCTTCTAAATTATATGGTGGATCTGCAAAAATAACGTCAAAACTTTTGGTGCATATATCTAAGAAATCAAATACATTATGATGTACTACTTGCATTCCCTTAATGTCTAGTTCTTTTTGTAATTTTTTAATGAACTTAGAATTTACTGGGTTCATTTCAACGCTTATTATGTCTGTGCATCCCCTAGAAGCAAATTCTGCGCTTATACTGCCTGTGCCAGAGAATAAATCTAAAAATGATATAGACTCAAAATCTATCTCGTTTATTAGTATATTAAATAAACCCTCTTTTGCAAAGTCTGTGGTTGGTCTGGCCGAGTAATTTGTTGGTGGAATTATATTCTTTCCTTTAAGCTTGCCTCCTATTATTCTCATTGTTGTGTATTAAATTCTGTTATTAGATTACAATCTATATTTCCTATCTCTATCTTATTAAAGTAATTATTAAGAATGTCTGCTTTTTTATCATCAATTATATTATATATGCAGATATTTGTTAAAGCTGCATTTATTTGTAAGTTTTTTAGTGCAAGAAAGAGATAGTATAGAGCATCCTTAAAATTTCCAGTGCTATATGTGTTTATTAGTTTCAGTTCTTTGTCTTGCGCTATTACAATATGTGTAATATTGTTTTTTTTATCTATGTTTAGTATTACTTTATTATATCCATTAATATTTTTTACATTATCTATAAAATATAATGCCAAAGGATATAATTCTTTGTCCACTGTCATTTTATTACAAATAGTTTTATCTATAGCATATACCATATAAGCATTAAATTGTTCTATAAATACATATTTGATATTTAAATTGTTATTATCTAGCTCAAACATATCGGATAGTACGTTTGTAAACGTATTATTATCAAATAGTTCTTTTGGAATAAGCGTAAAATATGGAGTGCCTATATAAAAATTCATAATGATTAAAATTTATTTTCAAATATACTGTTTTTTTTGAACTTATTTAATTGCCTTGTGAAAAAATTATTTATGAATGTTACTTAAAAAAGGGAGGGTGACTATTTTTATTTAGTCATCCTCCCCTTAAGTATGTTAATAATTATTAGACTATTCCCAGTTACCGGGATGATTGTTTGGAGCATCTACGCTACCTACTTTAAGACCAGGGTATTTATTAATTTTCTCTCTTTCTGCTTTAAGATTAATAATAAGTTGCCTTTCCATACCCATAAGCAAATCTGAATAAGGCATGCATGCCTCAAACAATGGAACATTAACTCCAGATACTTGTTTAACAAGCGCATTCATAATTATAGGTTTTCCGTTTGAAAAAGGAGTAGTTCTAAGATCCTCTATGTTAAAGTTAGCTCTTTTTAGTAGAGTGTCTTTAACGTGAATTCTTAAGCTATCTCTTCTAACAAGTTTTTTAGCAACAGCCAAGGAGTCGTCTAATGAACCAATTTGTTTAATAATGGTTATTTGACCATTATTGTAAAAATCTATAAGAGAATCAATGCTAGAAGTAAATTTACCATGTTTGCCTTTAAAAGCAACTTGGAGAGTACGGATATCCTTTAATCTTTGGATTCCAACTTTTTCTCTTGCCTCTTTTTCTTCTTTAAACTTGACAGGTTCTTCAACACTGGTTAAAACTGCGTAACCTAAACCTATTATAAGTAGAGGTAACACTACGAAAGTTAATATTTTTTTCATTTGATTAATAAATGTGATTATTTTTTCTTTGAGGCAAAAGTAAAAAATATATTCCACCTTTGCAATATATTTTTAATTTTGCACAAATAATTTTTTTATAAAACAATAAGACGCATGAGTGAATTTGAAGGTTTGTTTAGCTTATTTTCTGATAATGAGAATATTGTGTTTGTAGGGCACTTAAATCCAGATGGAGATTGTGTTGGGTCTATGAAAGGGCTATACAACTATTTTAGAGGAATAAAAAAAAATATTAAGATAGTAATTCCTAATTCTTATCCATACTTTTTGGACTTTCTAGATGAGGACAAACAAATATTGCAGTATTCTAACGATCCGCAGAAAGTTGAGCAGGTGTTAGAAGCATCTGAAGCCATAGTCTGTTTTGACTTTAATTCTATAAAAAGGATAGATAAATTAGGAGATTTAGTAGAAAAATATAAAAAAAATAATTTTGCTGTAATAGATCACCATCCTGGTATTGAACTTAGCAATTTTGGTATTGCAATATCTTTTCCTCAGCTTTCTTCTACTTGCGAGGTTGTATATACAATAATAAAAGAGTGGGAGAAAAATAGCATATATTACAATGGTAAGCTAAATAATCTTATTATTCCACAAAAAATTCCGGTAGATGCTGCGCAGGCACTTTATTGTGGCTTGGTTACAGATACAAATAATTTTTCTAACTCTGTGTGTGCCTCAACATTTGCTATGGGAGCGGCTATGTTAGAATTAGGTGTAGATAAAGAACATGTTCAGGGAATGATTTACGGTGGGTTTACCTCTGATAGAATGAGGCTTATGGGCTATATGTTAAATGAAAACATGAAAATTTATCCAGTTCATAAGGCAGGTATAATGATTCTAAATCAAGATATTAAAGATAAATTTAATTTTCAAGAAGGAGATTCGGAAGGATTTGTTAACCTTGCTTTAGGTATTAGAGGGCTTGAGGTTTCTGCCCTTTTTACTCAAAGTAAAGATGTTGTAAGGGTTTCATTAAGAAGTAAATCAGAGTTCTCAGTTAACAAATTTGCCCAGCTTTATTTTAATGGAGGAGGGCACGAAAAAGCGTCGGGAGGAAAAATAACTATACCTATAGAACAGGTAGAAGAGTATTTTTTAAAGTGCATAGAAGAGTTTACAAATAAATATAAAAATTAATAATCTTAATACTTATTTAAATTTTAGCAAGGCACAAGTTTTGTTACCCCAGACCAGCTATGAAAAAGAAAAATTTATTATACAGGCATTATTTTGCTGCTAGTTTGCTTATCCTATTGTTTTTTCTTTCTTCTTGTATAAAACAAGAAAGAAAAAATCAGATTATAGACCAGCAGAAGAGTATAGATACTTATTTGTCTAAGCTTACAGATAAAACTATTGTTACAAATAATGGTAGTTCTAGAGTTGTTATAGAAGCAGGAAATGAAAATAAGCTAATAGCAGAAGGAGACTCTGTCTATTATTATTTTGCTGCTTATGTATTTAATGGTGGTAAGGGGGAACTCTTTGCTAGCAATAAGGCAAGTATTGTAAAAGAAGCTAATTTTCCTCCCGATACACTTGTAAAGGCCTCGTTACTAAATAGTACCGATTTTATAAAGGGCTTGCGTTTAGGATTAGTGGGGGCGGCAGAAGGGGAGACTTGTAACATAGTTTTTACTAGTGAGCTAGGATATTATACACAAACAGTATATAATATTCCAAAGTTATCTCCACTTTTTTTTGAAATATGGATAGAGAAAGTAATTAAAAATTAAAAAAATATAGTACTTTTGCAAATTATGACAAAGAGAATACCAACAATTATATTATTTGCAATTATTGCAATTGCTTTTGTGTCTTGTGCACAGGAAAAGGATGAGAGTGATAACTCTATACAACAGAGGATTTTAGATGCCTATGTTGCCGTAAATTATCCACAAGGCTTGCAAAGCACAGCAAGTGGAATTAAGATAATTAATTTTGAGCAAGGTAAGGGTGTTAAATTAGAAAATTATAATGCAGCTTTAATTAACTATACTAGCAAAGATTTAGCTGGAAATGTATCATCTACAACCTACAAAAATGTAGCTCAACAAATTGGCTCTTTTGCTAAAACCACTCATTACGGGCCGTCTTTTTTTACCATTGGTTATGGATCAACTATAGTTGGATTAGAGGAATTATTACTCACAATGAACAAGGGCGCTAAAATTGAGGCTATTATCCCACCATGGTTAAGCATTTATGCTTATTCTGCAGGTGGAACACAACAGAGCACTTCTAATATAATCTATTCTATATCTTTAGAGGATGTTATAAGTGATATTGTAAAATATGAAGTAGATTCTGTTTCGGCTTATGCAAATAGAGTTTATCCAGGTTTAGATTCGCTTTCTAAGGGTTTTTATTTTAAGAAATTTTTTAATTCTAGTGCAGATACAGTTGCATGGGGAGATGCGGTTAATGTAAGATATGTGGGAAAATTATTAGATGGTTTTGTCTTTGATACAAATATAGCAGATACAGCCAAAAAGTATGGCATTTATAATTCATCAAATACTTATCAAGCTTTGTCTGTTACGTTTAAAAAAGATTTAGATGAAATGAAAGGTGGAGATGGATCTAGTTCTTTAATATTAGGATTTTGTAAGGCTTTACAAAAGATGAAATATGAAGATACTGCAATTTCTTTCTTTACATCATCTTACGGATATTCGTCGTCTGGCAAAGATAAATCGATAGGACCATATTCACCTATACAATTTTATCTTTATATAGAGCCAAAAGCTACAGAATAAGGGAGAAAATTATTAAATTAAAAACATAAATGAAAAAACTTCTTGCTGCGTTATTTTTAATGTTGGCGTTTTATCAGGCTCATGCGCAAAAAATCATTGCAGGAGCGGATTTTGTTACAAACTTTGACAATAGAGAGTACGGAGATAATACTTTTAATTCTTCAATTACACTTTTCAGCGCAAAACTAGCCCCTTTTGCGGGGATAAATTGGGATAATAATCATAATCTTATAGCTGGTGTAAATATGCGTTCAGACTTTGGAAATAGTACAAAGTTTATGTCGGACGTTAAGCCTATTATGTATTACAAATACAATAGCAAAAATGTGAGCGCATCGGCTGGTATATTTGATAAAAAAGAGTATATAGGTAATTATTCTAGAGCCTTTTTTAGTGATTCAACTAATTTTTATTCTAATTTAAATTCTGGATTTGTAGGGCATTATATATCTACAAAGAGAAAAAATACTTATGTAGAATTAGGCTTAAATTGGGAGGGTATGTACTCTGTAGAGAGTAGAGAAAAATTTAGGCTATTTACGGCAGGTAGATTTGGCTTTGGAGATTTTTATTTAGGATATGCGTTTTCTCTTTTCCATTTTGCTGGTAGCAAAGTAAGTGAGAATGTTTGTGATAATCTATTAATTAATCCGTAAGTTGGAGTAAATTTTAATGCTTACTTAGACTTTGATATTAGACTAGAATTTCTCATAGCCCCACAAAGAGTTAGAAGGTTAGACCTTGGTTGGGAAAAACCATGTGGAGGACAGTTTTATTTTATGCTTACTAAATGGGGAGTTAGATTAGATAATACTTTATATTTTGGAGAGAGTTTAATGCCTTATTATTATTTGCATGGTGTTGAGGGTTTATATGCTGGAGATAGATTTTACTCTACAACAGAAAAAATATATAATAGAACATTTGTAGGATACGATAAAAAATTCTTAAAAAACACTTTAGCAATAGAGGCAGGAATGGTTTTCCATTATGATGGTACTGCCCTTGGTTCGCAACAAATAATAAAGCTAACAGTAGCTTTAGAAAAAATGTTTAGTGTCTGTTCTAAAAAATAGTGAACTATTAAAAAGTAAAAAAATAGTTCATTAAGAAATTCCATACTGTTACAACTCCAATTGCGCAGAGCTTAGAAAAATAGAAATTCCATTTTATTTTTTTATGGAGTAGGTATATTATACAGGTGTTAATAATAAGTCCTATTGCAGCAATTGCAATAAATTTTAGATATTGTTCTCCAAAGTTTCCAGTTGATTCAGAAAAGGCCCAAATTCTGTTTAAAATGTAGTTAGAGCTAGCTGCACATGCAAAGCCTAAGGCATTGGCTATGTATTTATTTATTTTAATAAATTCTTTAAAAATATAAGTTATACCAAAATCTACTATTACACCGCTGGCGCCAACAATGCAAAACTTAATAAATTTTAATATAAATACCCAATCTAACATATTTTAATAAGCTAATTAATGTTGCTTTACTTTATTTCTATACGATACTCTTCACTTGCAAACCAATATCCCATATAATTATTTGGAATTACAACTAAGCCAAATCTATAGTTGCCACTTTCTGTGTCTTTAGGAATTGAAAATTCTAAATGTTTAGTAATACTTTGTTTAGCTCCTAATTGTTCAACGCTAATATTACAAATAATCTCTTTGCAGTTCATCTTCTTTTTACCATAAGCTACAGCTATTTTAGATGTGCTTGGGGATAGAGAGATACTATAATTGTATGGATTGCTAATTTTTATATCGCATGATATGCTTTCTCCTTTTATAATTACACTTGGCTTGTAGTCTATATAATCTACTATAAGCTTTCTTAGAGGTTTAAAATTATGCACTACTTTAAACGGAAATAATGTGCCTCTTACTAAGTTTATAATACTGTC
>CAXYUL010000014.1:0-14977 GCA_964292095.1 uncultured Bacteroidales bacterium
CCTATGATTTGTGATATTGTTTCGATAGAGATATTATAAGCCTCTAGTTTATAAGGATCGCAATATACTTTAACCTCTCTCTTTGGAGCACCAGATATAGAAACAGTTCCAACACCAGCAATACGCGCTAGTGGATTAACTACTTTATCATCTAGAATTTTAAATAATCCATTAGTACTCTCTTCTGCTGTTACAGAAAGCAAGAAAATAGGAATATCATCTGCTCCAAATTTAAAAATTACAGGATTCTCCGCATCATCGGGTAGAGTAGATCTCACCATATCCAACTTATCACGAACATCATTTGTTGCTACATCTATATCTATTCCATACTCAAACTCTAATGTTATAATAGATATATTTTCTTTAGATTTAGATGTTAGGTTTTTAAGATCACTAACACTATTAAGTGTATTCTCTAAAGGCTTAGTAACATTATTTTCTATATCAGAAGCACTAGCCCCCTGATATGTTGTTAAAACCATTATAGTATTTGCCTCTATCTCTGGATATAGATTCACTGGAATTTTAAGCAGCGAAAATATACCAAAAATAGATATCCCAACAAAAACAAGCGCTGTTGATATGGGTTTCTTTACGGCTGTTTGATATATACTCATTTTTTTTGTTTTAAATAATTAGTAAACTACTTAGAATCAACACCATTTACAATTTCTACTGTTGAACCATTTGTTAAACGGCTTTGTCCGCCTACAACAACATAATCTCCAGAGGCCAAACCATCTACAATCTCATATTCGGTTCCAAGTCTTCTTCCTAAGTTTACTTTTTTAAATTCAACTTTATTATTATTTACTACATAAACATATCTATCTCCAGAGCCTGCTTGCTTAACAATAGACATATCGGGAACCACAACGTGTTTTTGTGTTCCATAAGTAAAAGTTACTCTGGCAAACATTCCTGGTCTTACTTTCTCGTCTGAATTTGCAACTATCACCTCAACAGGAAAAGTTCTTGTAGCTGGATCTATAGTTGGATATATTAAGCTTACTTTACCATTAAATATTTTGTCTCCATAAACATCGCATTTAACTTCTACAGACATACCTTTCTTTAGGTTAGTAAATAAACCCTCAGAAACATTAACTTTTAATTTTACTGGAGTAATCTGCTCTATAGTATAAATAGCTTGAGCACCAGAATACATATCTCCTTTATCATAATTTCTTGCAGTAACAACTCCACTTATAGGGCTAAGCAGTACTGTATTCTCTAAAAGATTTATATAATTAGTTTTAGAAATATTATATGCTAACTTCCTTGCATCGTACTCAGATTTAGAAGTTCCTCCAACCTCATATAATTGTTTAGTTCTAGATAACTCTATAGAATCATTGGTGTTTTGAAATTTTGCTTGAACTAGTGTAGCCTCATCCATAATTGCTAACTTTTGGCCCTTTCTAACATGATCACCAACTTCTACAAACATTTTACTTATTCTCATTCCAATCTTTGGCGCAATATTGTTTGTAATATTTGCTTTTACTGTTGCTGTAAATGTTCCTATTTGGTCTACATCAGTTTCAAAAACTTGTTTAACATTTACTTTCTGAATTTCTTCTTGACCACTTACAATACTCTTATCTTTAGATTTACAAGATACTAGTAGCAAAACACTAAGGCACAAAAGCGATAGCGATTTTTTCAATAACTGTTTGTTATTCATATATTTATTACTTTAAATTTATTCTTTACTGTTGTTTACTTTTTCTACATAATTTAAATTAGCACCTAAAATTTTATCTAGAGAACTTTTTGCTACTAAGTAATTATATATAGAGTTATTTAGATTTAATCTTGCTTGTAACAAGGCCAACTGAGAGTCTTGCATTTCTAACAAAGTACCACTTCCTATCTCGTATCTCTTTTGAGATATTACATTTCCTTTTTCTGCTCCTTCTATACTCTTTTGGGCTGCAATGTACTGTTTTACACAAGTTTCTAAGGAACTTAGGCTTTGTTTAATAGCTACTTCTAAATTTCTTCTAGTATCCTCCATCTGTAAATTTAATTGTTGTTGTTCAACTCTAGTCTGCTTAAGCGCATTGTAACGCTGTCCACCAGAAAAAATAGGAATACTTAATGATAGTCCTCCAACAGAATATGGATTCCATCTAAAAGTAGAAAATTTAAAATTATCTGTCATTGTACTCCATTGATAAGAGATAGAAAAATTTAAAGAAGGATAGTAATTAGCCAATTTTGCTTGATAGCTTTTAGCCAATATATCCTCTTGTATTGCTAATTGTTTTAAAGAACTATTATTATCTAAATTTGTTTCTAAATAATTCTCTGCTCTTTCTAATTGCTCATTATAATCTGCCAAAGAACCAACACATTTAATATTTAGTTCTAAGTCTACTCCTAATAGTGCCTTTAATTGCCACTGCGTTACAACTATATAATTTTGGGCATTATACATATTGGGCTCTGCATTTTGCATTGTTACCTCTGCTCTTATAAGATCATACTGAGATGTTTTACCATTGTCGTATTTATCCTTAACCACCTTATAATTTCTACAAGCATTATCATAATTTTCTTTATAAACATAGTAAGAATCCATAGCTAATAAAGAAGCATAAAAAGCTTGCTTAACTTGCTCAATCATATCCATTTTAGAACCTTTAGCCTTCTCTATTGCTAACTCCACATCTTTAGCACTAATTTGTATGCTCTTCCATAAAGGTACAGATATTATTGGCATAGAAGCATTAAAACCAGTAGACCAAGAATTATCTCTACCAAATTTAATTTCCTGTTCTCCCATATACATAACTTGCATAGCTATTGTTCTTTGGTAATTAGCAGAAAAATTTATTTGTGGAAAAAGAGATGCATAAGTTCCTTTTTTTGCATATCCCTTTTTAATTATCTCTCTATCGGCTATCTTTATAGAGATATTTTCACTCATTGCAATCTTAACTGCCTCATCTAGCGTGAGCGCTAAGGTATCTTTAGATTGCTCCTTTTGCTTAGTAACTCCAACTTCTTGAGCCCCTAGGCTGATTGCGCTTAAAAGGAAAATAGCAGCAGTCAAGCATCTCAATTTAAAGTAACATTGTTTCATACTTTTATTCTTATTTTTAATCCTATCTAAATTAATCTTCATTTTTCTCAATCTCATCTAAAAGGTCTCTTCCCTTTTGAGTACATACTCCCTTAAAAATGGTTATCAAACATGCTCTACATATTTGCTCTGGAGTATATTTTCCCATCCCTTCAGCCTGTAAATTAGTAGTAATCTGAGATTTGATAAGTGGGCCCAATAATTCATAGTTAACATCAGGAGATAATAAGCCACCATCTATACCCTTAATAATCTGCTCCTTTACCGTATTATGACTCCTTTCAAATAATCCCTTAACCTCTTTTTCTAAATTTGGGAATAACTTTAAATCATCGTAAAATGCACTAGAAATAGCACTAAAAAACTTAAAATTCTCTACGCCTGCTCTAATTATTATATACATTGCATTATTATCGGCAGTAATAAGCTTATTGATTTTAGAACTTAAATGCTGAGACTTATAAGAGAAAGCCTCTATCGCAAGTTGTTCTTTAGTACCAAAAAGTTCGTATAGTGTTTTTTTAGAAATACGCATTTTTTGCACTATCTCGTCCATGCTTACTCTCTTTACCCCATAAGAGGTAAACTCCTTATAGGCTATTTCAAAAATCTGTTCGCGTTTCATACTCGTAAATTTAATTTGGCGCAAAGATAATAAAAAATGGAAACTATTTTAGTGTTTTGCGTTTTTTAGCAAAAAAAATGCCACTCAACCCTATTATTAGAGTAAGTAGCCTAAAGGGCAGGAAATATTGTCTCTAATTTTGTTCCCCTAGATCCTTTTATTAATATGCAGCTATTTTGTAAATTAATTTCTAATAATCTTTGTAATAGAAAAGTTGAATTTGAAAAACTTTCTATTGTAGTTATGACATCTTTTACCGATCCTTCTAAATCATATTTTAACAGTGCTTTAGCAAACTCATCACCAACAAGAAACAATCTTGTAGTTTTTAGAGACAGAGCAAGACTAATAATTTCTTTATGCTCATTAATAGAATCTTCTCCAAGTTCTAACATATCGCCTAAAATTAGAACTTTTGAGCTAAAGTTTAGTTTAGAGAAATTTTCTAAAGAAGCTCTCATGCTGGTTGGATTAGCATTATAGGCATCAATGATAAGAGTATTTTTCTCTGTTTTAGTCATTTGAGAGCGATTATTAGATGGCTCATAATTTTCTATAGCTCTTACAGCATCTTCTGTAGAAACAGCAAAGTAAGTAGAAATACATAAAGCTGCCAATACATTATCTGCATTATAATCTCCAATTAATTTAGTTTTAACTAATATTTTAGCTGGTTTTGCAAGAAAAGATGGATTAGGAACTAATAATTCTAAATAAGGATTATCCTTATTACCATGTATTATTTGTGCGCCATTATTATTTAACCCATAAGGAACTATCTGCATATTAGGCCTTTGATTAACCATTTCCATCAAATAAGGATTGTCTACATTTACAAATGCAATCTTCTTATATTCTCTAATATTATCATAAAGTTCTCCCTTTGTCTTTTTTACTCCTTCAAATGAGCCAAATCCTAGCAAGTGAGCCTTGCCAACATTGGTTATTATACCAAAACTTGGGCAAGCTAACCTTACTAATGTTGCAATCTCTCCTGGCGCACTTGCCCCCATTTCTATAACAGCAATTTGAGTACTGCTATTAATACTTAGTAAGGTAAGTGGAACCCCTATATGATTATTTAAATTTCCTTTAGTATAAACAACAGAAAAAGTAGTAGATAAACAAGCGGCTATTAACTCTTTTGTTGTTGTTTTGCCATTTGTACCTGTAATTGCGATTACAGGTATTTTGTATTTTAACCTATGATATCTAGATAATTGTTGCAAAGCCAATAGAGTATCTTCTACTAATATTAACGGACAAATATCTGTAAATAAGCAAGTTTCATCACTTTGATCATTATCTAGTATATCTTCTAAAGAAAAATCGCTTTCATTTATATTTTTCTCTTGTTCTAATTCTTTATCTAATTCTAATACTCTATAGTCTAGAAATTTAGAAAATTTATTTTCTTGTATATAGGTATCAAAAAGTTCTTTATTATCTATAACAGCCCATTTTGCTCCACATTCTAGGGCTTTTACTGCAAAATCGTTTCCGTTAAAATTTTCTCCTTTTAAAGCTATGAACATACAGTCTTTTTCTATCTTTCTTGTATCTGTACAAACCCCAGAGCTTTGTTTAAATAATTTGTAAATTTTTTCTATTATTTCGTGCATTTAACTTTATATATTATAGTATTTTATATTTAATATCTTGTTTATCTATATACTTTGGCATTCTAAACTCAGGTATAGCTAAAGCCATTGCTGCACCTATAATTCTACCTTCTAGCCCAAGTATTTTTTCTAATTTACCTTTATTTTGGGCCATTGCTTTTAATACAAAACCTGTATAGAACTGGCTAAGCCCCAAACTTTCTGCCATTAATGAAGCATTTTGGTAGGCTAAGTTACAATCTCCAATTGCGTAAGAACTGCCTTTAGGACTATGAATAATAAGCATAGCCACAGCCCCTCTTAAAATAAGATCATTGCCATTTTCATAATCTTCTTTCATTGTTAAAAAACGAGGCACATATTTGTAAACATCTGGCAAAAAAGGTCTTAAAATAAGTTTTACTGCTTTAATGTTTAATTTTTTAGCAATTTTGTCAAAAGTATCAATTGTAAAATCACTTACTTGTTTTAATATAGCCTTATCTGTTATTAAGAGAAATTCTACATTCTGCGAATTCATAGCTGTTGGTGCCCTATGAGCAGCTTCTAGTACCTGCATTAAAAGTTCATTGCTAATTGCATCTTTACTAAAAGCTCTATTAGATCTACGAGCTTGCATTAGTAATTTAAGTTGTGCTGCACTAGGCATAAAATTATAATCTATGTTATGAATTTTTTGCTTTGGAAAACTTTTATGACTAATGGCATCAATTGGGCAAGCTGCAACACAGTGACCACAAACTATACAATTTTTTGAACTTGGAATAATAGGAGCACTTGAATGTTTAGTAGTAGATGAGTCATCTAGCTGCCACACAAATAATTGAGATGGGCATACTCTAACACACCTGCCACATTTAATACATAAATTACTATCAATTGTTATCATTTTATAGTTTTTATAATTTCCCTGTAGATCCAAAGCCACCCGCCCCTCTTTGGCTTTCTTCTAAACTATCAACTTGCAACCATTCAATTTGCTCATGTTTAGCAATAACCATCTGAGCTATTCTTTCTCCACAAGCAATAACAAACTCTTCTTTTGATAGGTTTACTAATATAATTTTTATTTCTCCTCTATAATCTGCATCTATAGTCCCTGGGCTATTACAAACTGTAACCCCATATTTTGCTGCAAGACCGCTTCTGGGCCTTATTTGTGCCTCATAGCCTTGAGGTAATTCTATAAAAAGACCAGTTGGAACAATAGTTCTTTCTAAAGAAGCAAGAGTTATAGGCGATTCTATATTTGCTTTTAAATCTAAACCAGCCGAGAATTGTGTAGCATACTCTGGCAAAGGAAACTTACTTTTATTAATTACTTTTAGTATCATAATATTAATAATTTAAAACTTGGATGATAAATATTTTAGCATAGTGCTCTTTTTGGCCCAATAATACATATAAATAGATATTAAAATGGTATTCATAATAAGTTTAATTGTTATTGGCAAACTTGGAAAAACAACTAGTACTAAAAGCGAAAACAGATATAATGCTAAAGCTACTGCAATATAGGATCCAATAATTTTCCACCTATAAGGAATAGGGTAATATTTATTACCTAAATATACGCTATAAGCTAACATAACAGAACAACTCAATAAATGAGCTGCAACAGATGCCCAGTAAGAAAAATATGGCATAAACACAACATTAACTACAGCTGTTACTAATAATCCCGACAAAGTTATTCCTATAGCAAACTTAGTTTGTCCACTTAATTTGTACCACATAGACACATTAAACAACATCCCTAGTATCATATACGAAAGAAGCATAAATGGGACAGTTGATAGTGCTCCTCTAAAATCTTTTCCTAGAATAAGACCTATAATATCTATGTAAAACATTACACCTAAGAATATTAACATACAAAAGGCAGTAAAATACTCCATTACCTTTGCTATTAATTCTTTGTCTTTTCCTCTAGAAAAAAAGAATGGCTCTGCAGCGTATCTAAACATTTGAATAAATAGATTCATTATTACAGCTAATTTTACAGCCGCTTGATAGATACCCAAATCTGCCCTCCATAAAGAATCCTGCGGAGCAAAAAATCTAAACAAAATTCTATCTAAACTTTCATTAATTATTCCAGGTAAACCAGCAATCATAAGAGGAATTGAGTATAGCATCATTTGTTTAAACAATCTTGTGTTAAAATTCAATTTCATTTTAAGAATACTAGGAATAAAAAGAATTATACAAATAAGGCAACTTAAAAATACAGCAAATACAATATAAGAGAAATCTACTTTTGCAGGAATAAAATTAAGTAAAAATGAGTTTGGATGAGAGTTTAAATAGCTTGGCACAATAAAGAATAAAATTAGATTAAAGCCTAACTCACTTATAATTTTGATAGTTTTAAACAGAGCAAATTTTAAAGCCTTTTGATAGTATCTTAAACGAGCAAAAAGTATTGCCGTAATTGAATCTAGCGCTAAAATGGCACCAACATAAGTAATCATGTGCGAATAGCCAGCATAGCCCATTGCCTCAGATATTGGAGAGGCAAAAAAAGACATAAAAGCAAAGAATAAAATTGAAAGAGCAAAAACTGCAACAAAAGATGTAGAAAATGGTTTTTCTGGATTTTCTCCAGTTTTATTTGCAAATTTAAAACAGCCTGTTTCTAAGCCTAATACCAATACCACCTGCAGAACAGCTATATAAGACATTATCTCAGAGTAAGAGCCATAGCCCTCCTGCGATAAAATTCTTGTGTATATTGGCACAAAAAAGAAATTAATCATGCGGGCTAAAATTGTACTTAGCCCATATATGGCCGTCTCAGAGGCCAGCTTTTTAATTGGATTACCCATTTTTTAATTAATAAAGTGCTCTTTTTTTGAATAATAGAAAACCTATATTCAATTGAGGATACCACTGTTTATAATCTCCTTTAGCATAATATGAAGCAGACAAAGATACTGGACCTATTGGCGATTGCCATACAAGAGCAGCATTTCCAATAAAACCTCCTTGAGGAAATAATTGTGTATATTCATATTTTCCACTTCCAAGGTTAACAATTTGTTCTAATGGTTGGAAATAAGAAAAAGTAGTGTGCAAAAATAGTGTTTTTGTAAAGAATAATATAGGAGAAACTGCAGCCCCTGCATAAGTATTGGCCCTATAACTTTCCATCATAAGGCTAGAACTGTGAGGAATAGGCTGAAAAGCAGGCATATACAACATTGCAGTTGTATAGTCTACTCCTCCTCTTGTTGAAGAAAAAGTTAAATCTACAAGATAGCCCAAATGAAACCATTTTGCAATTCTATAGTACGACTCTGTAAAAAATCTACAATAAATAGAGCGATGACTAGCTTTATTTTCTGTGTCAATGGCCCCTAGATCAGACATTGGGTGTCTACTTCCTGGCTTAAAATTCTCTTTGCCATATATAAATCTTATTCCCAAAAAGCCTTTCCAACCTTCTGTAGCATAAATAGAGTAATTCTGAGAATTTCTCTCAAAACTTAGTTCTGGATAGATAATATCTATATTAGTTCTATTTGGATCGTCCTTGGCATTATACACCTCGTTATAGAAATACCTATACGACAAACGTGCTGCTCCAATAGAGAACTTTGCCACAATATTCTTTTTTAATGACACTGCACTAGCTAATGATAGTTTTAAATACAATTCTCGCTCTTGAATATTATTAGGGAGTTTGTCGGGAGTAAAAAGATCTTGATTACCTCCATAATAATCAAATTGATGAGCTACCAAATCTACCGAGTAAAAGGTTAATGGGCGAATACCTATATCTTGCCTAATTTTAAGTCCACCTCCTTTATAAAACTTTCCTATGTTTAAATCTCCCGACACCCGCCAAGGTTTTAGCCCTAAAGACTTGTATTCTAGTCCTAAATATCCTTGATTTAGAGATGAGGAAGAGATATTTCCACCTATGGCAATACTAAATGGCGATGCTTTTGTAACTTTTAATTTTAGTGTAGATAGTGTATCACTATCTAACTCTGCACTTGGATAAAAAGTTTTTACCGTATTGGTAGCTATAACTCTATAATATCCCCTTTTAAACGTATCAAAAGAAAATGTTCCTTCTTTGTCATTTCTAATTGTTCTGCTGATAAAAGATTTTTCGCCATTATCCATATTATTGCTAATATTAATACTCTCCTTAAATCTAATAGGCTTGCATTTTGCCATAAAATTCTGGCGCAAAGAATCTATTTGCGCCTGTGTACGCTCTCTCGTTACTTTATTTTTTATTACAGCAATATATGGAAGGGCATTTTTATATCCCATTTCTGCAATTTCTCTTGCCTTACTAAATTCCATAACCCCATAAGGGTACTGACGAGCTATAATAATTCCTTTGTCGGGAGGAATATTATAATCTGTCTGAACTACCATCATTCCTGTAACCTGAGTTACAACATCTTCTTCGTCTAATTTCACATTTTCTACCACACATTTTGAGCCTATAATAAAATTAGGGTTATACTCCTTTTCCATTATTTCCCACGGGAAATTGTTGTAAAAGCCACCGTCAAATAGCAGAACTGAATCTATTGTTATTGGTCTAAAATAAAATGGATAAGTCATAGATGCCCTTACAGCAGCACTTAAATCGCCAGATTTAGAAATAAATTCTTTTTTGTTTGCTATATCGGACGATACACAAAAGAAAGGCACCATTAGGTTTTTAAAATCGTTATTGGCCGCCTTAGAAGCCGAAGCAAAAAGATGCAAAAACTCTAAGTCCATTGGAAAAGCAGGAACTAAGCTTAAAGGTAAGTCCATTCTTAACTGCTTCTTAGAAATAATTTTACCAAAAGAATCACTTATTGGATACTGAGGCAACTTAAAGGAAAAACTAAATTTAAACATTTGGGGAGAAGTATCGTCTTTATAAAAATGGCTAGAATACTCGGCCTCTGGCTCTCCCTTAAACCAAGAATCAAACTCTTTACTAGAAAATAATTCAATCATCTGATTTGGAGTCATTCCAGAAGCATATAGCCCGCCAATTATTGCCCCCATAGATGTACCACAAATATAATCTATAGGAATATTATTTTCCTCTAAGGCTTTAATTAAGCCAATATGCGAAAGGCCTTTTGCACCTCCTCCACTTAATACAAGCCCAACGGACTGCGCATTTAGTTCAGATGCAAAGGTAAAAAGTAAAAGCCCAATTATAATTTTTTTAAAACCCATTTTATATTTTTATTCCCCACAAATTTAATACTAAAAGAACTATAGCGCAAAAGTTTTATGCTAAAAATATAACAAATATAGTTCTATCTAGTTCTAAAGAAGACCTTCATCTGCAAAGCTGTAAAAATCTCTACCAGCAACTATCAAATGATCTAATAAATGTATATCACAAACTTCTAGAGCCAAGCGCAATTTTTTTGTTTGTGCAATATCTTGCTCTCCAGGTTTAGAGTTCCCTGATGGATGATTATGCACAAGTATAAGAGATGAAGCTAATTTTTCAATTGCACGCTTGATAATCAACTTTACATCTATTACCGTAGCAGTAAGCCCACCTTGGCTTAGTTTTTCCTTAACTATTAGCCTATTTGCCCTGTTTAAGTAAAGTATCCAACATTCCTCATAATTTAGATCGCTAAGTATTGGTGAAATAAGCCCAAAAGCATCTGTGGAAGAATAAATAATTGATTTATGAGGGACCTTTTCTAGTTGTGCACGTTTAAAAAGTTCAAAAACTGCCATTATAGAAAGTGCTTTTCCTTGTCCTATGCCTTTAAAACTCATCAAATCTTCTAAATTATACTTTAGAAGCTCACCTAAGCAATTATTAGAAGAAGATAAAATTCTCCTAGCCAAATCTATAACATTCTCTTCTCTTGTCCCAGAACGCAATATAATTGCTAATAGCTCTGCATTACTAAGGCTCGAACATCCTTTTGTAATAAATTTTTCTCTCGGTCTCTCGTTTTTATCCAATTTTTGGATTGATACATTACTCATAGTTGTGCGTTTTTTATTCTTAAATTAAAGCATTGTAGCAAGAGACTTTATCTTAAGATAAAAAACAACCTCCCCTACTATCGATAGGGGAGGTTACTAAATTTTTTATTATTACAAAATAACTTTTGTAAATGTATTATGCTAATTTGTTAACAAATGTTGTTAATCCACTTTTTAAGTTGGCTGCTTTGTTATCATGAATAACATTTGTTTTAGCTAGCTTATCTAACATAGCATATACTTTAGGAAGTAAAGCTATTGCAGCTGCCTTATCTGTGGTATTACGTAATGCCTTTATTGCATTACGCGTTGTTTTTGCATAATAGCGATTATGCAACTTGCGCTTTTCGTTTTGACGATTACGCTTATCTGCTGATGCGTGATTTGCCATTGTTTTTCTTTTTTTAATATTTTAGTAGTCTGTAGGGGAATCGAACCCCTATTGCAAGAATGAAAATCTTGAGTCCTAACCTTTAGACGAACAGACCAATTGACTTTTGGGACTGCAAAGGTAGTTATTTTTTTTATTTCACCAAAAAAAGTTAAAAAAACTTACTACTTATTAAAGTCTTCTGCCCACTCAAAAGAGTAAATAATAGATTCTACTTGCCTCAAATAATTTCTTTTATCATACCTTGGAGCATACACAAAACCCTCTAATACAATAATATTCTTACCATCCTTATCATAAAAAGCATGAGAAACAAAAGGACCTCCCATAAAATCGTTCTGCACTTCCCAAAGACCTCTAATTTCTGCAAATTGCTTTCTTTTATATGTTATCCAACTCAAATTACATTCTTCGTTAGCAGTAGTCATATAACTATTTTCTAACATTCCTGGAACATTATTCTTTAAAACTAAGTTTCTAGCCGCAATAAAATTCTCCAACTTTATAGAATTAGTATCTACGTATGGTATTCGATAAACAAAAATTCCCTGGTTAGTGTAGGTGGTTTCATAGGATATCCAAATAAAATCATCTACTCTCTTCTTTAAAGAATAACCAACAGGAAAATAAGGTGAACCTCCAAACTCATCTGCCACTATCCTTCTAAGACTTTGCTCTTCATATCTTTTTGAATTCCTAATTATTCTATTTCTTTCTGCCTGCCCAATAGTATTAAATAACAGGTCGCTCTTAGATTCTATGTATTTTGCAGCACTTTCTCTATTGGGTGCAGTAATAGTTACAACTGTTTGAGGAGATGCCCAAATATCCTCTTGAGTT
Organism: uncultured Bacteroidales bacterium; assembly: GCA_964292095.1. Classification (GTDB taxonomy): domain Bacteria; phylum Bacteroidota; class Bacteroidia; order Bacteroidales; family UBA932; genus Egerieousia. The sequence continues at coordinate 12,555 of CAXYUL010000014.1, forward strand.
ATCATTTTTGCCTCTTTATATTTATTTGAATCAACCTTTAGCAATATAAGGTTTCTGTGGGTTTGAAAAATCTTTGTAAAAGCATTCTCTGGTATATTAAAAAGGTTGTATGATGGCTCAGGCTGAGGTAAATATGGATAATATTTTGCCAATATGCTCCTAATAGCATTACCTGGTTCGTTCTCCCAATTAACTTTATCTGTAACTACAACAACCTCTCCAGCCTTTCCTGTTACATTAGTTTTTAGTTGAGGCCCGTCTGTACCACACGACATTAAAAATGGCAAACAGACAGCTAATAATAATGTTTTAAAATACTTCATAACTTCAACTTTTAATTATTAAATTATATTATCTATTGGAACAATCTAAATATATCATTTCCAAAAGCTAAGACCATTAGCCCCAACAACAAAAACATACCAACAGTTTGGGCATATTCTAAAAACTTATCGCTAGGCTTCTTTCCTGTAATAATCTCATATAGAGTAAACATTAAATGTCCGCCATCCAAAGCTGGAATAGGTAAAACATTAAGTACGGCCAACATTATAGAGAGAAAGGCAGTTATAGTCCAGAATATTTGCCAATTCCATGTATCTGGAAATATCTTTCCTATAGTAATAAAACTCCCTACAGATTTATAAGCTTCTGTTTTAGGGCTAAATATTAATTTAAGCTCTTTAAAGTAGTTACTTACGGTAGATATTGCCTTATCAAAACCTGCAGGTATAGAAGCTAGTAAACCATATTTATATTCTGTAACTTTATAAAAATCTGTTAGGTTTCCATTAATCTCTACTTGTAAACGTGCCATTGTATCAACAACAAGTGGAACAAATAAAATTTCGTTTCCACGTGCTACCGTTGCAACTATAGAGTCTCCCCTAAAGCTGTTTAGAGCTTCTTTTACCTCTAGTAGCATCTCATTTTTTTCTCCATTAATTGCTAAAATACGGTCTCCTTTTAATAAACCAGCAGCTTTATTGATAGATGTGTCGGGAATATTAGTAACTTGAAAAGGAATTCCTAGTTCAAACATTCCTGGAGTGTTTAGAATAGATGGAATATAGCTTGGATCTATATCTACAATAACTGTATCAGAGTTCCTAAGTACTTTTGCCTGCTTTGCTTGACTTCTAACTAAGTCTATTTGTAATTCTTGAAATTTATTTGGAACAAGATCATCAAAAGAAAGTATCCTATCTCCATTTCTAAAACCTATTTCGTAAGCTAAATCATTTACATATACTCCAGTAGTAACATCTTCATTTTTAATATATTGCTCTCCCCATGTATACATTATAGCAGAGTAAATAAAAATTGCAAGTATAAAATTAAATAAAACTCCTCCTGCTAAAACAAAAAGCCTCTGCCAAGCTGGAGGAGAACGATATTCCCATGGTTTTGGTTCTTGCGCAATTGCATCTTTATCCATAGATTCATCTATCATTCCAGATATTTTACAATATCCTCCTAGCGGAAGCCAGCCTATACCATATTCTGTATCGCTATTTTTAGGTTTATATTTAAATAAACTAAACCACGGATTAAAGAAAAGATAAAATTTTTCTACTCGTATTTTAAAAACTCGAGCAAATAAAAAGTGCCCAAATTCGTGAATTAATACTAGTATGCTTAGGGCTAAAACAACCTGAAGTATTTTTATTAAGACTATAGTCATAAAGTTAATATTTTGTTTGCAAAGTTAAAGAATAAATAAATAAGGCTACAATATATGTTCTTTCACAATTATTTGCTAATACTGTGATTTGTACTAATTTAGTGATAAACAAAAACTATTTTTCTTGCACACCAATTTAAATATTACAAGATAGTTCTAAAGCTAATGCCTTTGCCTGCGAATTAGTATTAAAAATATCTTCTAAATTTGGATTAGAAATAAAACAAGATTTTTCCATAGTTTTTTCTATGAGTTCAGAAATTTTATAAAAAGGTAATTTCTCTTTTAGAAATAAATCAACCGCAAGTTCATTTGCAGCATTCATTATACAAGCCAAATTTCCACCTGCATTGTGTGCATGGTAAGCAAGTTCTATTGCATGAAATTTTTGTTTATCTGGAGCAAAAAAGCTAAGATTAGCAAGAGAAGGAAAGCTTATTCGCTTAGTGTCTAAATCTATCCTCTGAGGATAAGACAAAGCATATTGAATTGGCACACGCATATCTGGAGCCCCTAATTGAGCTTTTATACTTCCATCGCTAAACTGCACCATAGAATGAATTATTGATTGAGGATGAACAACAATCTCTATCTTACTAGAAGGTACATTAAAGAGCCAGCTAGCCTCTATCATTTCTAAACCTTTGTTCATCATAGTTGCAGAATCTATTGTAACCTTAGCTCCCATAGACCAATTTGGATGAGTAAGTGCCTGCTTAAGACTAACTTTCTGCAAATC
>CAXYUL010000015.1:0-14864 GCA_964292095.1 uncultured Bacteroidales bacterium
ACCATCATTACTATTTTCCCTAGGAGCCCTTCTATCTCTAGCAACTCTTGGAGGTCTATCTCCAATTACAGAATTAGAACCAGAGCCTAAATACTGACTACTTGCTGGCCTAGAACCTCTCTGGTTTCTATTATTTCTTTCTGGTCTTTCTGGTCTAGCAGAAAACTCTAGCCTATCTTTTTTTTCTGAGCTATCTGCCCTATCTGTAGTCTCAACTCTATCTAACCTTTCTGCGCTATCTAATCTTTCTACCCTTTCAGGCTTATCATTTACCCTTCTCAACGATTTCCGTTTTCTTTGGGCATCAAACCTAGAAATGCTATCTTCACCTACAGCACTCATAAACTCCGATTGCTTTTGTGTATTTTCTTCTAAAATTGAGCGTGCTTTTGTACCCTTTTTATTTAAAAATATTATTTCCTTAACCTCATTAGCGGTAAGAGGTCTTAAATTTGCCATACTATTTGGCACATATGAAAACCACATTATACCACCCAATATATCAGTTTTCATTAAATATGCCTCACCATCCTCTAATTGCAAAGGCTCTGTAACTCTTGGAAACTTACTTTGTGCATCTATATATGTAGAAGCCTCGTAATTAATACAACATTTTAGTTTTCCACACTGTCCTGCAAGTTTTTGAGGATTAAGAGACAAGTCTTGGCATCTTGCTGCTTGTGTTGTTATTGATTGAAAATCACTCATATACCTAGAGCAACATAAAGCCTGACCACAAACACCTAGGCCCCCAATCAATCCAGCCTCTTGCCGTGCCCCAATTTGCTTCATCTCTATTCTAATCCTAAACTCATCTGCAAAATTCTTAATTAACTGTCTAAAATCTACTCTCTCATCAGCTATGTAATAGAAAATTGCCTTTGTACAATCTCCCTGAAACTCAACATCTCCAATTTTCATATTTAACTGCAAATCGGCGGCTATCTGCCTAGACCTAATCATTATTCTATGTTCTTTAGATATAGCTTCTTGCCATTTTTCTATATCTGCTGGCTTTGCCTTTCTATAAATCTTTTTAAACTCATAATTCTTAGGATCTATCCTTTCTCTATTAAGCTGGTTAGCCATAATGGCACCGGCCAAAGTAATAATTCCAACATCATAGCCATTTTGGGCTTCTACAACAACAATATCTCCTATTTTAAGATTTTGTCCAGACTCATTTTTATATATAAGTTTTCTAGTATTTTTAAATCTAACCTCAAAAAACAAACTTAATTCGTCTCTGGTAATATCCTCTAACCAGTTAAAAACGCTTAACTTGCAACATCTATTATTATAAGTATAAGTGTATTGGCCAGTCTTATCAACTTCTTTTTCGCAGCCCCTTAGGCAATCGTATATTTTTGTATCTTTTTCCATATCTAAATTGTATAATAAAAGCGATTACATAAATCGCAAAAAATAAACTTTGCATTAACATTTCTCTCTACAGAGTCTGACGCACTCTCTAAATACAAATATGCTTTTTCAAAAAAATCTTTTTTTATTCTTCCCGACAAAACAGTTAATCTCTCCCTCTCCTGCCTAGAAGCAAAACTAAGTTCCTCTAATGATAATGAAATCATATATAATTTTCTAATAAGCTCCATCCCCTCTGAGCAAAATTGCTTTTGCGACTCTTTTCCCCACAAAGAAACCTTTTCCCAAATATCAAATAATCCAATCAAATCCTTAGAAATAGCAGCCTCTAGCATTTCCATAAATACAGAATAATTTACATTCTCTAGATTATCCTTTTTAATAATAGCAAGTGCCTTAGAATAACTTCCTCTTGCACAATTTGCCAAAAGTTGTGCTTCTCTTTCTTCTACATCGTTCATTCTCATCAAAGCAAGCTTAAGTTCCTCGTTATCAATAGGTGGAACCTCAACACGCCTGCACCTAGATAGTACAGTTACAAGCATTTTGTCGGGATTATGAGTAATAAGAAAATAATAAGTATCTGGCAGAGGCTCCTCTAGCGATTTTAAAAGTTTGTTTGCCGCCTCTAAGTTCATTCTCTCTGGAAACATTATTAGCACTACTTTTGCCTTACCCTCACAGGCGCTTAAACTTAGTTTTTTTATTATTCCACTTGCCTGTGCTACATTTATTACCCCCAATTTATTCTCAATTCCCAACTTTGCATATAAATCTTGCTCGCTAAAATACTGATTTTCTAGCACCAACGACCTCCAAAGTGGATAAAATTCCTCTACCGATGCTTTTTTATCTTTTTCCACCAAGGTAGAAGTATTTATTGGAAATAGAAAGTGAATATCTGGATGAACCAATTTTTCTATTTTCTTACAACTATTACAGCTTGTGCACGAATCCTTTGTGCCTGCATTATCTTGCTTATTACTGCAAAATAAATATTTTATTGTAGCTAAGACTAAGGGAAGAGCTCCATATCCTGCACGCTCTATAAAAAGAATGGCATGCGGTAACTTAGCCATATCAACCATAGATTGCATGCTTAGTGCTATTTCTTTATGTCCTATAATATCATTAAATTGCATACTCTTGTAATAAGGTGGTAAAATTAATATTTTTTATCCAATTATTAACATTTCGCATTTATTACAATCAAATTTTAGCTCTAATTTATTTTTACCATTAAATAAAAATAAGGGCTCAACATAATTATTAACCACTTTAAAATATTTTGGACATAGACCCAACTGATACTTTAAACAGTATTTTGTCCTCATTAAAGTGGCATTTTTAACAGGCTCTAATTCATAAGCATTTTCTAAATTATTTAGTCCACAACTTTTGTATAAATTATTAGAAAAAGAATTAGAAGAATTTAATAAATACCCTAGATTGTATTGATAAGCTTGGCTAATATTAATTTTATTAGCACCATCGTCTAGCAATCTATTAATAAGCAATCTATTGGTTTTCTCCTTCTCTATAATCTCACTTTGCTTTAATTTTACTGTTTTTTTCATATCCTCCTCTACTAAGTCTGCAATTTCTCTTCTAATATTATTTAAAACAGAAAGCGGGTAAAAAGGTGGATTTTTGTCATTCCTAAATCCCTTAAAATTAAATTTAAAACACTCTGCCGTTTTATTCAACTGATTTTCTATAGTCTTTTTTGCTGTTTCTACATTTTTGGCTATAGCCCCATCATCTTTTACATTATATACAAAAGTAGCACTATAAGTACTAAATGAGCTCATGGCGTACGAAACTATTATAGAATTATCTCTTGTTATAGAATCAGATACAACAAAAATAAGGTCTACTGGAATCTCCCTTTTTGTTTTACTCTTTTCAATCTCTTTCTCAAAGGTAAAATTAAAGTTTCTAAAAATTTTAAAACCATTGGGAACTAGTTTTTTTTCTAGCGTAACAACTCTATTATTTATACAATTATTTGCTCTAACTCCTAATATTTGACCACTGTTGGTTACAAAACATAGCCCATCTCCATTACAAATATCCTTTGGATTAGCAAATTCTAAACATCCTTGCTTATTAATTTTAGCATCTTTAAGCAGACCAATATACTCTCCCAAATATTTTGCCCCATCTTGGCTTCTCCACTTATCTCTTTTTTCATCAATAAATAGCTGCGTATAGCCTCTATTAAATGTGAGATTAGGGTTTGGAGTAAAGGAGCAGATGATATTACCATAAGAAGCTCTAGAATATTCTTTATTCACTTTTAAAAATTCATCTATTTTTGCTCTATACAAAGAAACAATATTTCTAACATAAGACTCATTTTTTAATCTTCCTTCTATCTTAAATGAACTAATTCCAGCCCTAACTAGATCGCCAATTCTAGAACTTAAATTAAAATCCTTTAAAGATAATAAGGCCTGGTTATCTTCTATAACTGTTCCACAACTATCTTTTAATGTATAATTTGCTCTACAAGCTTGGGCACATGCTCCTCTATTTGCGCTTCGGCCTGTAAGTTTTTGGCTCAAATAACACTGTCCACTATAACTAACACACAAGGCACCATGTACAAAAGCCTCTAAAGGAGTATCAAGCTCAGACGAAATTTCCTTAATTTGATTAAGACTCAATTCTCTAGCTAATATAAGCCTACTAAAGCCAAATTCAGTTAACATCTTTGCTTTAGCTACTGTTGTAATATTTGTTTGGGTAGATGCAAAAAGCGGAATTGGGGGAAGCTTACACTTAAGTAAACCTAAATCTTGTATTATAATAGCATCACAGGCAATATCATACACCTTAGATATTAATCTTTCTGCTTTCTCTATTTCATCCTCATAAAGTATTGTATTAACCACAACATAAACTTTTGCCCCATATTTATGAGCATAAACCACCAGTACCCTAATATCCTCTATAGTATTTCCTGCTGCCTCTCTAGCTCCAAAACTTTCCGCTGCAATATATACGGCATCGGCACCGCAGTCTATTGCTGCAATGCCGATCTCCTTATTTTTTGCAGGAGCTAATAATTCAAGCTCTCTTTGCATAAATAAATTGTATTTTTAGCTTTTAGTTAGCCAAAGCTTTAATCTTTCCATTTGCAAATGCCGCAAACTTAGGATCTCCAACTACTTTTTTGTAAAACTCAACAGCCTTAGCTTTATTGCCTTTTCCTTCATAACTTCTTGCTAAGAATAAAAGAGCATCTGTTGCTTTTGGATTATCTGCTACTACTTTGTTCAATAATTCTATAGCCTGATCAAATTTATTTGTATTAAATGCTGCTATCCCTCCAATTTTAGCAACTTGTGGATTTGGAACATAACTTTCTGCTTTTAAAGCATTCTCTAAAGCAGCCGCATTATTTTTAGTTTTGTAAGCCTCTGCCGCATTTTTAGCATAAAAAGTACTTAATTGCTTATAAGCATCTTCTTTCTCCCCAAGTTCAGAAGCTTTTAGATAAGAAGCAACAGCTCCATTATCATCATTTAATTTAGCTTGACACATACCCAATCTTAAATAGGCTGTTCCATTAGAAGCATCTTCTGCTATTACTTTCTTGTATTGAGTTGCGGCTTCTTCAAATTTACCCTCATTTAACAAAGAGTTTGCATCAGCCATAACTATAACAGGTATAAGTTCTTTTGCCTCTTTTGCAATCTCTGGCAAATTATATTCTGTTGCCCTTGTTATTGCTTTATGTAAAAGATCAATAGCTCCATCTAAGTTTTTTGCATTTGCTGCTTCTTTTCCAACTAAAAGTAAAATCTTAGGAATTACATTTTTACAATCATTTACTATACCAGTTCCCTCTTCACCAAGTGCTTGGGCAGCTTTAAGCGCGCTCTCAAATCCTGTTAAAGCTACATCATTTTTTCCTTCGTTTAAGGCAGTTGCTGCGTTATTATAAGTTTCGGTTACACTGTTTAAATCTTGTGCAAAAGCGTTGCCGGCAACTATCACCGATAACATAAACATTAATAAAAATCTACTTGCTCTTTTCATTTACTTTAATGTATTAAGTGTTAATAAATATTCTTTTTCTTTAAATATGGTTCAAAATTAAAAAAAAATGAGGGAACTTGCAAAAAAACTAAAATAATTAAAGCACTTTTATGTAATACACATTAATTATTTTACAATGTTTACAAATTTACACAAGCCTCAATATCTTGTGGTGTATCAATGGCATAAGTTACAAAAGACGTTTTTGCCACTCTAATTTTATAGCCATTCTCTATCCATCTTAATTGCTCTAGCTTTTCTGTTTTTTCTAAATAGCTCTGTTCCAAATTGCAAATTTCTCTTAACGTATCGCTCCTATAACCATATAGACCGATATGTTTATAATAAATATTATCTTGTAAAAAGCTATCATTAACCTCTTTATTTCTGGCAAAAGGAATTACCGTTCTACTAAAATATATTGCATCCATATTCTTATCTACAATAACCTTAGGAGTATTAGTATTTTTAAGCTCACTCAAAGACTCTACCCTCTTAACCAAGGTTGCCAACCTAACAGATCTGTCATTAAAACACGCCCCAACTTGTTTTATCTGCTCTGGCTTAATATATGGTTCATCTCCCTGAACATTTATTACAACATCAAATGCCATTCCACTCTCTTTAGAAAAAAGGTCTAAAGCCTCTAAACACCTATCTGTTCCGCTCTGGTGCAAAGTAGAAGTCATTACCACTCTTCCTCCAAAACCTTTAACCGCATTAAAAATTCTAATATCATCTGTTGCCACACACAAGTTTTCATAAGCTTTTTCTGTTTGCCTATAAACTCTCTCAATCATCATTTTCCCATTTATTAATGCTAAAGGTTTTCCGGGAAACCTGCTCGAAGCATACCTAGCAGGTATAATAGCTAATATATCCATAATCAATAATAATTATATCTTAAGTAAAACACAAAAGTACCTATAAAATTTGATTTATGTAATGGTTTTTTTAACTTTGCGCCCATGGAATTACAAAGCATAAAACAAAGATTTAACATAATAGGAGATGATCCTGCACTAAATAGGGCGCTTGATATTGCGGTTCAAGTTGCCAGCACAGACTTGTCTGTACTTGTAACAGGAGAAAGCGGAGTTGGAAAAGAAGTTATTCCACAAATCATTCATGTAAATAGCCCTCGTAAGCACAATATGTACATAGCCGTAAACTGTGGAGCTATTCCAGAAGGTACAATAGACTCAGAGCTATTTGGCCACGAAAAGGGCTCTTTTACTGGAGCACTAGAAACTAGAAAAGGTTATTTTGAGGTTGCAAACGGCGGAACCATCTTTTTAGACGAAGTTGCAGAACTTCCCCTATCTACACAAGTTAGGCTACTAAGGATACTACAAAGCGGGGAGTTTTACAAAGTTGGCTCATCAAAAGTTCAAAAGACCGACGTTAGAGTTGTTGCAGCTACTAATATTAACGTACTACATGCCATTGGTACAGGTAAATTTAGAGAAGACCTCTACTATAGACTAAATACTGTTCCAATTACCTTACCACCACTAAGAGAAAGAACACTAGACATATACCAGCTATTCAAAAAATTTGCTCTCGATTTTGCAGATAAATACAAAATGCCCTCTATAAAACTAACTAGAGATGCACAAGATTTGCTAGAACAATATCGTTGGCCAGGAAACATTAGGCAACTAAAAAATGTAGCGGAGCAAATGTCTGTACTAGAAAAAGATAGGCTTATAGGAGCCCCTATTCTATACAAATACCTTCCTCCAGATTCACCAGAACACCTCCCTGTTGTCAATTTAAATTCTCATAAAAAAGATGATTTTATTGCCGACAGAGATATTATTTATAAAATTTTAGCCCAACTAAGAACAGAATTAGACGACCTTAAAAAGGAACTTGTGTTACAAAAAGGAGTAGAAACAAAACTAACAAAAGAAAACAACAATTTTCTTCCCGACACACAACTTATTCATACACCAGCACTAATACATAAAAGTGGGTTAATAATAAAAGAGAAAGACGAAAGCCCGATAGACGATAGTTATAGCCATTTTGAAAACTTTACAGAGGAGCCTAAGCAAAATGAGCTCCTTTCCATTCCAAATGTAAGCAAAGACCTAATAAAAAAATGCTTAGAAAAACATGGCGGAAAAAGAAAAGCAGCGGCTCAAGAACTTGGAATTTCTGAACGCACATTATACAGAAAAATAAAAGAGCTAGAAATAGATTAAATAAAAAATATTTTACAGTGAAACAAATTGCAAAGCATATAATAATTTTACTTGCCATTAGCATTTTTAGCGGATGTGGCATATATAAATTTAATACGACATCTATATCGCCAGATGTTAAATCTATTTCTGTATACACAATAGAAAATAGAGCGATGAAAGTTAATCCTGCACTAAGCAATTTGCTTACCGAGGCTCTCCAAGACAAATATAGAAAGCTAACAAAACTAACACCAAAGGCAGAAGGAGGGGATTTAGAAGTACAAGGAGTTATAGTTAGCTACGATATTACGCCAACAGCTATAACCTCTGCCGATATAGCATCTCAAAACAGACTTACAATAACAGTTCAAATAACATTTACAAATAACAAAGAACCAGACGAAAGTTGGGAGAAAAAATCTTTTGCAGCCTTTCAAGACTACGACTCAAACAAAACAATAGAGCAAGTAGAAGCACAGCTATGCGAACAAATAGTTGAAACCTTGGTAGAAGATATATTTAACGCTACCGTTGCTAACTGGTAAAAGATAAAATTAGAATGATTACAAACAAGCGCTTTGATAATAATATTTCTGTAATAATTGCAGAGCAAGAGACTATAATAGCAAAATACCCATGGTATCAACATGGCAAGATTGAACTATTAAAAAGTCTTAATGCAATAAGCAAAGAAAGCGCTAAAGAAAAATTAAAAGAACTAGCTGTATTTCTACCAAATTCAGAAAAACTATATTTGGAATTAGAGAAAAATATAAACAAGAAACCTGCAGACCTTAATTATAGTCAACAGACAGAGGAAACAAAAGCTGGTATTAATTCTGCAAAAAAAATTGTTATTGTTGGTGGAGATTATTTTTCTAAAGAAGAATTAGACTCTCTAAAAGAAGAAAACATAGAAATTAGCAATAAAGCTACTCAAAACAATAACAAAATAGTACAAGATTTTAATTCTCCTGTTTTTTACACAGAAACATTAGGCAAAATTTATGCAGATCAAGGATATTTTACACAATCTATAGAAGTTTATTCGCAACTAATTTTGTTATATCCAGAAAAAAGTACTTACTTTGCACTCCTTATAGATAGTGTAAAAGCTAGAATGAATAGTTTAAAAGAATAATAATAAACAAAACCTAAAAATATGTATACCGTAATTTCTATTCTTATTGTTATTGCAAGTATATTTCTTACAATATTTGTGTTGTTACAGAATTCGAAAGGTGGTGGACTTGCAGCTAATTTTGCTGCCGGAAATCAAACTTTTGGAGTAAGACAAACAGCCGATTTCTTAGAGAAATCTACATGGACTCTTGCCATAACAATTATTGTTCTTTGTGTAATGGCTACAGCCTTTATTTCAGACAGAGCAGTAGATAATAAATCAAATCTTATTGAAAAATTAGAAAATCAAATGCCCACAGGTGGACAACCTCAATTCCCAGTTGAAGCTAAAGGAGATCAAAAAGCTCAGGCTACAACAGAGGCTCCTGCTCAAGACGCAACTACTACAGCTCCTGTAGAAGAAACAACAAAGAAATAAATACGGCAAGTATATTCTGTAAAATAAAACAAACCTGTTACAAATTGTAACAGGTTTGTTTTATTTTGGCTCTATCCATAAAATAATTTATTTAAATTAATAGCCAAGCTTAAATAGGATAAATTACTATGTTTGTGAATTTTACATTAATTTTTAATAAGTAATTAAAGCCAAATATTTATCTATTTTTATAAAATATTACTACTATGCTGCACATAGTAGTAATATTTATATATATATTTGCAGTACATAAAACAATGTATAGAACAGTAGTTAGATTTTTAAATATATAGGAGTTAAATAAATTGAAACCCCTATATATTTAAAAACCTTAAACTAAATATTAAAGAAATACTATTAATAATATAAACATATGAAAAAAGTTTTAAATGTAGCAATTGGTGGAAGGAGTTTTATTATAGATGATAACGCCTATTCCAAATTAAAGAATTACTTAGAAAAATTTACAAATAAAATTCAAGCTGGGCTTCAAACAAAAGAAGTAATGGAAGATTTAGAGCAAAGAATAGCAGAGCTGTTCTCTGAGAAACTAAATAAGAATAGAGACGTTATTAATTTAGAAATAGTTAATAATGTAATCTACCAACTAGGAATGCCAGATGGTAGCAACTTTGAAGAATATAGAGAACAAGAAGCTTTCTATATGCCAGAGCCTAAGCGCAAACTATTTAGAGATCCTAATAATAAGTCTATTGGAGGTGTTTGTAGTGGTTTAGCACTGTTTTTTAATGTAGATGTGCTAGCTATGAGAATAATATTTTTCCTATTATTAATTCTAGGCTTCTCTGGGTTTTGGATCTATCTAATTTTATGGATAGCTGTTCCATTAGCTAATACTCCAACACAAAAATGCCAAATGTATGGCTGGGCTGTAACTGCCGAAAATTTAAATAAGGTAAATAATATAAATAATATAAATAATTAGATTATGGTAGATATTAACGTTGATAACATAAAATCGCAAATGAGAAAAGGTGTACTAGAATACTGTATTCTAAGTATTTTGCGAAACAATGATGCATACGCATCCTCATTAATAGCTGCACTAAAAGAAGCTAAAATGATTGTTGTAGAAGGTACTCTATATCCCCTATTAACAAGATTAAAAAATCAAGGAATGTTAAATTACCGCTGGGAAGAAAGCACACAAGGTCCACCTAGAAAATATTACTCTCTAACCGAAAGAGGCAAAGCATCACTTTCTGAGATGGATTCTGCATGGAACGAAGTGATAGAGTCTATTAATTACCTAAAAAACAACTAATAATGAAAGAAACTGTAAAAATAAGCCTTGCTAGAATAGCATTTACTATTGAGCATGACGCATATCAAATTTTAGATAACTACTTAAATCTTTTAAAACAACACTACCTAAGTACAATTGGGCACGAAGAAATAATATACGATATAGAGGAGAGAATTGCCGAATTGCTAATTGAATCTGGGGCAAAAGACAGAGTTATTACTAAAGGCGAAATAGAAAAAATAATAGCAACTCTTGGCCAACCTAACGATATAGATGGAAATGATAGCTATGATGACAGATATTCTAACAACTCTAGAGAAACTGGATATAAAAAATCTTCAGAAGATTTTACTATACCTAAACTTTCAAAATCGATATACAGAGATGTACAAAATAATGTACTTGGAGGAGTATGTGCTGGATTAGCTGCATACATTAACATTAATGTTGTATGGATAAGATTAATTTTTATTTTTCTTCTACTATTTAGCTCTGTTCCAGTGTTTTTTGGCTTTAATATTAGCTCTAGCTTTATGGTTTTAATCTATTTTATAATGTGGATTATTATTCCACCCGCAAAAACCGTCGCACAGCGCTGCGCCATGGATGGAAAATCTACCAGTATAGATGATATTAAAAGAACACACAATAATACTCAAAACACAAATAAATATCAAATAAATGATAGCCCTATGCTAAAAAGCATAGGTAGAGTTATAACATTTTGTATTGGAGTAATTTTATTAATAATAGGTATTAGTGGAATAGTAACAGGAAGCATATTTTTTGTTGGGATAGAAACTATTAGCGGAATATTTCCTCTTGACATTCCAGATTACCTAAAATTAAACATAGGAAACACTATATGGCTAAAAATATGTTCTTTATGCGTATATTTTTTACCTTTTATTGGAATGTTATATGCTGGCACAAAACTATGCTTTAACTTTAAATCACCTAAATGGAGACCAGGCCTAATAATTTTCCTTTTATGGGTAATTGCAGTTATAAGTACAACAATACTTAGCGTTAGCTCTTTTAGACCATTTTTTAATCATAACGAATACACTATTAATAATGTGATTCCAAAAAAATATGACACATTATATATTAAATATTCTACACCATTAAATTTTAATAAATCTAAAAGATACTTTAACGCAGATGAAAATGATCTTAGCTTATACTATATTAATAAAATAGGTTTTAAAAATAGTGAGATAGCAGCCTATCCAAGTTTAAGGATATACAGACAGTCTATTAACGAAACACAAAAGCTAGCATGTGAAGTAAATTATTTTTCTGAATTTGGAATTTCTAACGATTATAATGGTAAGTGGGATATAAACAATAATATAATAATAAAAGACTCTCTAATAACAGTTAAACCTACAATATATTCTAAAAAAACTAAGTTTGACGGCGAAGTTGTTAGCTTAAAACTATTTACTCCTAATAATACAGTGGTTATTTTGCAAGAGCCTAAAGAGCACGTGTTTGCATCTGACTATTAAAATTTAAGTTACAACAAACAAAACATATTTGGTCCTTTTTGGTGTATAGCAACTGAGCAAAACCATCTTAGTAAAGCATACAAGCTCTAGTTTACCAGCTTCCAATAATCTTAAGCCTAGCAAGTCCTACAAAACCCCAAAATTTTGTAGGACTTCCTGTTATGAGATAATAGCCATGTCATTTTAGCTAATTTTTATGCCTCTGAACTACCTAAACTATTTCCGCTATTAACATCCTGGCGTAGCTACAACAACAAACCCCAAAAGTTAGATAAAACCTCTGGGGTATGGAGCTTTTTTGTAGCCTCATTTTTTTGACATATAAACAATAATTTAAAAAGCTAACTGTACTCCAATTGACATTCTATCTGGTTCATCCACTTTATTATAACTAAATTGATTAGTAAGCCTATATTGGCAATTAATTTGAACGACCCCATATCCAATTGCTGCATGTAAACCCGCCTCAAATGGTCTAAATTTAGAGCCATCTCTGTATTTGTATTTTTCCTTATGACCTTCCGAAAAATCTTTAATTTTTAATCTTTTACTATAAGAAAAATCTCCCCAAACTCCTAACTCTAAATAAACCTGACTTTTGTAAGAATGTGGGAACAAATAAAATCTATTAGTTATACCTGTACCAATATTATCTGTTCTAAAGTACTGAGATCCCTTGTCTGAAGCAATACCTAAATCAAAAACATCTTTACCATTACTTTTTAACTTGTACGAATAAAACGAATATTGTAAAAAAGTACCAATAGCATAAGCCTTAGTTGGCCTATAAAAATATTTGTATCCTATTTTTAAATTATATGAACTACCATAATATATTGGCAGCGATTTATCCTTTTCTGTTGGGCAGACAAAAGCTAGTCCAAAATATACTTGATTAATATGTCTTCTATATCCTGTAGATTTATAACACTTTACACCATTATTATAAGTTACAATAGAATCTGTTCCTTTCTTATGAAAAACAGAGAATGGACTTTGAAGCAAAATTTTTGTTTCACCTATTTCTAAGACTTTTTGTGCAAAAGTTAAATTGCTGATAAAAGAAAAAACAGCAAAAGTTATGACTGTAAAAAAGATTTTTTTCATAATTATTTAATTTTAATTTTTCCACTAAGAACAGAATCAATAACATACTTTGTAATACTTCCACTCATATACATAAGTACGTACTCTTTATTATCATTAATAATACTTAACAAGACTTTATTATTATCTGCCAAATAAATATCAACCATACTTCCACTAGAATTAACACTCATAAGCTTAGAGAATCCTACTTTAAGAGCATCATTAATTTCTAATTTAATGGCAGAGGAAACTTTAATATCTACAGTTAATATCTTTAAAAAAGAAATATTTCTAATTAAAGAATCTGTGGTTTTTCCTCCCGATAATTGATGTAATAGCGAGGGAGAAATTTCTACACTCTCAACTCCTTTCATACCGGAGTATTTGTCTATAATTGAATTAAGTTTACTAACCTGAGCACATAAATTCAATGATACAAACATTAAAAAAAACAATAAAAAATACCTATTCATAGCGCTTATTATTAATCTGTTATTTCTATATTTTTACCTTTAGTAAGCAATTCTTCAATTTTTTTTGTCTGCTTGCTTACATGATCTATTTTTTCATTAAAGAAGTTAATTTTTTCTTTAGCTAGATTAAGTGCTAATTCTTTATTTTTAACATTTTTGCCATTAATTAAGAGTTTATAATCGTTTACAAACGATTTCTGCACAACTAATGTTGTAAGAAAAATAAGGACACAAGCAGCAACTGAACTTAATGTTATTAAGTATCTAAATTTAATCTTTTTCTTATTTATTTCTAATGAGTCACCTTCTATAAATGTAAATAATGGTTTATATCTAATATGCTCTGGTCTAAGCTTTGAGGATAAAAAGTAGGTTCTAAGCTCTTTTTCTTGCTTTAAACTACTTTGGCCGTTAAAGTACAAGTCTAATAATTTATCAATCCTATTCATAATAATTATATTCTTAAAATATTTTAATCTAGTTCTGTCAACTTATCTCGTAATGTTAATCTTGCTCTAGAAATTAGAACCCTAACATTTCCTTCAGAAGTATCTAAAATAGAGGATATTTGCTTGTAATCATACGCCATTACTACCCTTAATCTCATAGCTATCTGCTGCTCTATAGGCAATAAGGCCATAGTGCGTCTAAGCATCCCTACTTTATCTCTTAGTTCTAAAATTTTTTGAGGCGAAGGTGAACACTCATCCAAAACATCGTTTTGCACTTGCTCATTATTGCTGTTTTTCTTTAAACGAGAGTAATCTATACAAACATTTTTCAAAACTTTTACAAGTAAGGCTTCTATGTTTCTGGCTTCGTTCCCACTAGAAATTATTGCCCAAACCTTAATAATAGCATCCTGCACCAAATCTTCTGGAGTTGCAGTCCCTATGCTAACAAATGCAGAGGCAAAAAGGGTAAGTTTTGGCCTTAAATTAGTGATATTTCTATTAAACTCTTGGGTTGTCATTTTATTCGCCTTATATGAATAAGACGAATATAACTATAAAATGTTACAAGATATTATTCTTTTCCCATTCTTTTATTAAACTCTTCTTTTAGTGTTGTTACTAATTCCTTAACACTCTGTAATTTATCAGCTCTCCAAGCATTAGAGCCTGCAAAAGCATAACCTCTATCTAACTTTCCTTTAAAGGCATTATATAGGGCAAGCATTATACAATAAGGACTTTTACTTACATCACAAGTTTTTATACAATCAAATGGGCAAGTTTTTGGCTTAGTTAAACCATTACTTACTAGTTCTAAGAATTTACTATGAATTGCTCTCCCAGGCATACCTACAGGGCTACGAATAATCTCTATGTCTTTTTC
>CAXYUL010000016.1:0-14413 GCA_964292095.1 uncultured Bacteroidales bacterium
TTCCTATTTTAATGGATCTAGATATGAAATTTTTCTTCACGAAAATGGGCTTTTGTGGGCAGAAAAGCCTGGTGTAGCACTCACATGGATGAATACATATACAAACAATACTCCAGTTACTCCAAGAGAAGGTTATCAAGTTGAGGTAAATGCTTTATGGTATAATGCCCTATGCTTAGTACTAGATTTAGCAAAAAAATTGGAAGACAGTAAATGGCTACAAAAAATAGAAAATACAATTAATAAGATTAAAGATAATTACTTGCCAATTTTTTGGGATCAAGAAAGAAAGCAACTTTATGATTTTATTTCTTCTAATGGCCCTAATAATTTTACTAGACCTAATCAATTGATAGCAATTTCATTAGACTATTCTCCAATAGATGAAATAACTAAAATGGAAATTCTAAAAAAGGTAGAAAAAGAATTATTAACAACAAGGGGAATAAGAACATTATCTCCAAAAAATCCATTATATAAGGGCGTTTATGAGGGAGATCAGGCAAATAGAGATATAGCACACCACAATGGTTGTTGTTTTCCATGGTTACTTGGCGTTTATGTAGACTCTGCCTTAAAACTTAGAGGTGCCAGGTTTATAAGTAAGGCACAAGCTCTGTTAAATGCTTTTGAAGAAGATATAAATATTCACTGCATTGGCTCGGTAGCTGAAATTTATGATGGCGATCCAGCGCACAGTCCTCATGGTTGTATTTCGTCGGCTGTAAGTGTAGGAGAAATACTAAGGGCCAAATATATTTTGAGTAAATTTAATACCAAAGGCTAAAGATATGAAAGTATTGATGTTTGGATGGGAATTTCCTCCTCATATTGCAGGAGGACTTGGAACAGCTTGTTATGGTTTAACAAAAGGATTAGCTAAGCATAATGTAGATATTCTTTTTGTAATGCCTTCTGCATCAGGAGATGAGGATCAGTCTGCTGTTAAAATAATAAATGCCAGCGAAGTTTCTTTAGATCAAATATGGGGAACACAGAGTGGTCAATTAGATAGAACTACTCTGGTAGATGAATTTATGTCTAAAGTTAATTTTGTAAAAATTAATTCTACGCTAACTCCATATATAGACCCTAAAGAATTTTTAGAAAATAGAGGAAACAGTTTTTCTAAAAAATCAAATATGAGTGTTAGTAGGGAGCAATGGTACAAAGATTTTAAACTTTCGTATAGTGGAAAATATAAGTTTTCTGGTAAGTATGGAGTAAATCTTATGGAAGAGGTTAGTAGGTATGCTATGGTTGCTGCCTCTATAGCTAAAACTAATAAATTTGATGTTATTCATGCCCACGATTGGTTAACTTATGCAGCAGGTATAGCTGCAAAAAGAGTATCGGGAAGGCCATTAGTAATTCATGTTCATGCAACTGAATTTGATAGGAGTGGAGAGAATGTTAATAGAGAGGTTTTTAACTTAGAAAAAATGGGTATGCTAGAGGCTGATAAAATTATCACAGTTAGTAATTTAACCCGCAACATAGTAATAAATAAATATGGAATTGATGCTTCAAAAGTGTTTACCGTGCATAATGCAGTAGATTTTAATGAGTTTAAACTTATAAAAGCAGATAGAGGAGTTAAAGAAAAAGTAGTAACATTTTTAGGCAGGATTACATTTCAAAAAGGGCCAGAATATTTTATAGAAGCGGCAGCCAAAGTGCTTAAGCGTTGCGATAATGTTAGATTTGTGATGGCTGGTAACGGAGATTTATTAAATAGATCAATTAGACGTGTTGCTAAATTAGGTATAGCTGATAAATTTCATTTTACAGGGTTTTTAAGAGGAGACGATGTAAAAAGGATGTTTACATACTCAGATGTATATGTCATGCCTTCTGTATCAGAGCCATTTGGCATATCTCCACTAGAGGCAATGAAATCTAATGTACCTGCTATTATTTCTAAGCAATCTGGTGTTGCCGAAGTGCTAAAATATGCTATAAAAATAGATTTTTGGGATATCGATGCTATGGCAGACTCTATTTATGGCTTACTTACTTATCCTGCATTATCAGAAATGAGTATAAGATGTGGATTAGAAGAGGTAAATGCTCTCAAATGGGAAAATGCAGCACTAAAAATGAAAGAGATATATCAACTAGCTATAGATGATTATACTCCAAGTTCTCTATACATATAACCTTATTTATTAAAATTAGAAAAGACACAAAGCCATGGATAAATCAATATGTTTATATTTTCAGGTTCATCAACCAGATAGATTAAGATTGTATCGTTTCTTTGATATAGGGAATGATTCTAACTATTATGACGATTTTGCTAATAGGGCAATAATAACAAGAATCGCCCAACGTTGTTATTTGCCTATGAATCAAATTTTATTAGAGCTTATAAATAAATTTAAAGGCGAGTTTAAAGTAACGTTTTCAATTACAGGTGCTGCTATGGAACAATTTGAACGTTATGTTCCAGAGGTTTTAGATAGTTTTAAAAAGTTAGCTAAAACAGGTTGTGTAGAATTCTTAGCAGAAACATATTCGCATAGTTTATCTTCTTTATATTCTAAAAAAGAGTTTATAGAGCAAGTAAAATTGCACGAGAAGTTAATTGAACACCACTTTGGTGTAAAGCCCACTGCATTTAGAAACACGGAGCTAATATATTCAGATACTATAGGAGAAATGGTTTCTGATTTGGGCTATGATATAATGCTAACTGAGGGAGCAAAACATATTTTAGGATGGAAGAGTCCTAATTATATTTATACTAATTGTATTAATCCAAGATTAAAACTTTTACTTAGAAATTTTAATTTAAGTGATAATATTGCATTTAGATTTTCTGATAGAAGCTCTACAATTTGGCCTTTAACAAGCGAAAAATTTGCCTCTATGCTAAATGATAAAACTAATGATGGAGACATAGTTAATATTTTTATGGACTACGAAACATTTGGTGAACATCAAAACGCTTCAACAGGAATTCTTGAGTTCATAAAAGCACTTCCTGGAGCAATTACAAAGCTTAGCCAATATAAATTTAAGACTCCTAGTAGCGTAGTAAAAATTCACCAACCGGTTGCACCTCTATATGTCCCATTTGTCATTTCATGGGCAGACGAAGAAAGAGATACTAGTGCATGGATAGGTAACGAATTACAGAATGAGGCTCTTACAAAACTGTATGCAACCCAAGATTTAGTATATGCTAGTAAAGACAATTCTTTGATAGAAGATTTTAGAAAACTACAAGAGAGCGATCATTTTTATTATATGTGCACAAAATTCTTTTCTGATGGTGCAGTACATAAATATTTTAATCCTTACGATACCCCTTATGAAGCGTTTGTAAACTATATGAACGTGCTAAGTGATTTTCAGGTAAGGTTAAAGAAGTAATAAATACATTAAACAGCAAAAACACAAGATGACTTTAGACAAAATAAGCAGACCAGATTATTTATTTGAGGTAAGTTGGGAGGTATGTAATAAAATAGGAGGGATACATACCGTAATAGAAACAAAAGCTCTCAATATTAGTAAAGAATACGGCAAAAATCACATACTTATAGGGCCAGATGTTTGGATGGATACAGAAAGAAATCCAGAATTTATAGAGGATGAGATACTATTTAAATCGTGGAAGATTAATGTAGCCAAAGAGGGTTTAAGAGTTAGGGTAGGACATTGGAATGTTCAAAGTCAGCCCATAGTAATTTTGGTAGATTTTACCCCGTTTATGGCAAATAAAGACGATATTTTTGCACAGTTTTGGAAACATTTTCAGCTAGATTCTATAAGTGGCGCTTGGGATTATATAGAGCCCGCTCTTTTTGGTTATGCAAGTGGAAAGCTTATAGAAAGCTTTGTAAAATTTAATTTACACTCACATGATAAAATTGTTGCACAGTTCCACGAATGGATGACAGGTGCTGGAATTCTTTATTTAAAACAACAAAGTTTACCAATAGGCACGGTGTTTACTACTCATGCTACAGTAGTTGGACGTTGCATTGCTTGTAATAATCTACCATTATATGATTCTTTGCATTTGTATGATGCCGAAGAAAAAGCAAGACAATTTAATGTTATGGCAAAACATTCCCTAGAAAAAAGTGCAGCAACTAACGCAGATGTCTTTACAACTGTAAGCAACATTACTGCTATGGAATGTAGGCAATTCCTAAAAAAAGAAGTAGATATAGTTACTCCAAATGGCTTTGAAAATAGCATAAGCCCAGCCAAAGAAGATTGGAATAATAAAAGGAGAGATGCTAGGACAGAACTTTTAAAAATTGCCTCTCTTATGCACAATACTAGCTATTCTAATTCTAGTATTCTTGTTGGAATTAGCGGACGCTACGAATACAAAAACAAAGGAATAGATGTATTTTTAGACTCTCTAAGTAAAATAAAAAATTCTGCTTATAACGGAAAACAAATTCTAGCCTATATTATGATTCCAGCTGGTAATAATGGACCATCAAAAGAATTATTATCTAGAATAAAAGACAACTCTATAAAAGAAGGGACAGAAATATTAGACTCTAGCCACTATCTACAGGAGCCAGACTACGACCAAATTTTACAAGCAATTAAAAGGATAAATTTTAACACTCCAGGTTCTAATGTAAAAGTAGTTTATGTACCATCTTACCTAAAAGGAGATGATGGAATATTTAATATGTCCTATTACAATCTGCTAATAGGCATGGATCTAACAGTTTTTCCTTCTTACTACGAGCCTTGGGGCTACACTCCTCTAGAGAGTTTGGCATTTAAAGTACCAACAATTACAACATCGCTAGCTGGCTTTGGCCAATGGGTAAAAGAATATTACAAAGGTAAATCAGAAGCCATAGAAGTTGTTGAGCGCAACGATTCTAACTACCACGATGTAGTAAGTGCAATAGAATCTAAAATTGTAGAAATTGCACAGTTAGACGAAAAGCAAAAAACGGAATATGCCAATAATGCTGCGCAGATATCAGAAATTGCATTATGGGAAAACAATATAAAATATTACAATCAGGCCTACTCTGTGGCCATTAACAATCTTATAGAAAGAAACGGAACCTTCCCAGAGTTTAAAGAAGAACAGGTTCAGAACTTTAAGCAATACAGAGCAAACACTCCAAATTGGAGAGGCTTTTTAGTTAATAAGCACCTTCCCGACAGATTAAGCCACTTAGATACACTTTCTAAGAACCTTTGGTGGTGCTGGAACCAAGCTGCCCTAGAGCTATTTAAATCTGCTGATGAAGAACTTTGGAACTTATCTGGGCACAACCCTATAGTTTTACTAGACTCTATAAGTCTTAGGAGATATAAGCAACTAGCAGAAGATAAAGACTTTATATCTAAATTAGACTTGGTATATGCTATGTTTAAAGAATATATGCAAGAAAAGAGAGAAGATGTTGAAAATGTAAAAATTTCTTATTTTTGCATGGAATATGGATTAGATACTTCATTAAAAATATACTCAGGTGGTTTAGGTATATTAGCTGGAGATTACTTAAAAGAGGCCAGTGATATGAATGTAAACTTAAATGCTGTAGGATTTTTATATAAATACGGCTACTTTACCCAAAAACTTTCTGCTCAAGGAGATCAGGTAGCCAATTACGAGCCTCAAGATTTTGCTAAAACGCCAGCCATTCCATGTGTTAATTCTGACGGAACATGGATAAGAGTATCAGTAGCCTTTCCAGGAAGAAACGTATATGCTAGGGTTTGGAAAGTTGCAGTTGAAAGGGGTAATTTATACTTAGTAGACAGAGATATAGAAGAAAATTTGCCAGAAGATAGGTCTATCTCTCATCAATTATATGGAGGAGATTGGGAAAACAGATTAAAGCAAGAACTTATTTTAGGCATAGGTGGAATAAGAGCTCTAAGGGCCCTAAATATAAAATCAGATGTATACCATTGTAACGAAGGACATGCAGCCTTTATAGGTTTAGAGCGTCTTAGAGAATATGTTCAAGAGCAAAATCTTAGTTTTAACGAGGCTTTAGAGGTTGTAAGGTCAACCTCCTTATTTACAACCCATACTCCTGTTCCTGCAGGTCACGATGCTTTTAGCGTAGATATGCTAAGAAAATACATTTCTCATTACCCTCATCGCCTAAAAATAGATTGGTATGCATTAATGGCATTAGGAATGATAAATCCTTATGATGAGCAAGAGAAATTTTCTATGAGCAATTTGGCGGCTAACCTATCACAAGAAGTAAATGGAGTAAGTTGGTTGCATGGAAAGGTAAGTAGAGAAATATTAGCTAAATTGTGGCCCGGCTATATGCCAGAAGAACTTCATGTAGGTTATGTAACCAATGGCGTTCACTATCCAACATGGACAGCAAAAGAGTGGAAAGAAGTACATGCTAGGGTATTTGGAAAAGAGTTTACATCTCATCATTATGATAAAAGCTGTTTTAGTGGAATAAGAAATGTATCAGAACAAGAAATATGGGCTATTCGTAAAAAACTTAAAACAAAATTAATAAACAAAGTAAAGGATATTTTATCAAGTCCTATAGCCACTAACCACTACTCGCCTCAAAATATTGTAAAAATAAAAAAGACACTAAGAGACGATATTCTTACCATTGGTTTTGCTAGGCGTTTTGCAACATACAAAAGGGCCTATTTACTATTTAGAAACCTAGATAGGTTAGACCAAATAATAAATAACCCTAAACATCCTGTACAATTTTTATTTGCTGGTAAAGCCCATCCTGCCGACAGGGCAGGACAAGATTTAATAAAGCATATAGTTGAGGTATCAAAAATGCCACAATTTATAGGTAAGATAGTTTTTGTGCCCAACTACGATATTTCTGTTGCCAAAAATTTAGTGCAAGGTGTAGATATTTGGATGAATACTCCAACTCGTCCGTTAGAAGCATCGGGAACAAGTGGAGAAAAAGCAGTTATGAACGGAGTTATGAACCTCTCTGTTCTTGATGGCTGGTGGGTTGAGGGCTACAAAGAAGGTGCTGGCTGGGCACTGCCTATGGAAAAAACCTATGAAGACCAAGATTTTCAGGATGAGTTAGATGCTGCTACTATTTATAACATAATAGAAGGTGATATAGCAAATAAGTACTACAATACAGATAATAGAGGAATTAGTAGTGAGTGGATAGAGATAATTAAAAATTGTGTTAGCCAAGTTGCTTGTAATTTTACCACAAATAGAATGATGGAAGATTATATTAGGCAATACTACCTTCCTTTAGCCAAAAGAGGAAGACATCTCAAAAGAGATGATTTTGCTCTAGCAAGAGAGTTGGCTTATTGGAAGAAGAAAATAAGGAGAGACTGGGAACTTATAGAAGTAATTTCGCAATCGCGTTTAAATAATTTGTCGGGAGCTTTATTATTAGGAACTTGCTATGAAACTGAGATAATGTTAAATATTGGAGAAATAAATCCTAAGCACTTAGGTTTAGAAATGGTTCTAGCTCAGCAGAATAAAGGAGGAAAATTATCCGTAAGCGAAACTTTTGAATTTAAACTTAAGGATTATAAAGAAGGAATTGCTACCTTTGTCTGCAAAGTTATTCCCGACAAAACGGGAACATACCAAGTTGCATGCAGAATGTTTGCAACTAATGAGTTATTACCTCACAGACAAGATTTTGAATTAGTAAAATGGTTGTAGCAGCTACTGGATTTTTTGATGGTGTACATAAGGGACACAGAAAAGTATTAGAAAAATTATGTGAAATAGCTAAGCGGACTGGCAAGAAAAGTGCAGTTATTACTTTTTGGCCACATCCGCGTAGTGTTTTGCAACAGGGGGCAGACGGTTTACGTCTGCTAAACTCATTAGAAGAAAAAAAAGAGCTAATAAGATCTATTGGAATTAACAAGTTTATAGTTATCCCATTTAGTAAAGAGTTTAGTTTACTTTCTACAGATGAATTTTTGCAGAAATTCTTAAAAGATAAATATGAAGTTAGTTCACTAATAATAGGTTACGATCATAGATTAGGTCATAATACCGGAGAATCGCAAGAAGAATTTATAAACAAAGCAGAAAACATTGGAATAAGTGTAGAGAGAGTAGATGAGTTTAGTGTTGGAGAAAAGACAGTAAGTTCTACAAAAATTAGGGCTTTATTAGCACAAGGGCAAATAGAAAAGGCAAATAGCTATTTGGGATATTATTATCCATTAAAAGGAGTAGTAATATCTGGTAAAAAGTTGGGCAGAAAACTTGGCTTTCCTACAGCCAACATGGGCGTTTATGAGCCACTTAAAGCCATACCGAGTAATGGCGTTTATGGTGTTAAAGTAAAAGTATTAAATAAATGCTATTATGGAATATGCAATATAGGGCTAAGACCAACAGTTGGCGAGCATAGCACAATAACCATAGAAACTTTTATTTTAGATTTTAACGAAGATATCTACGGCTTAGATATAAATTTAGAATTTATTTATAAAATAAGAGACGAATTAAAGTTTAAAGACTTAGACTCACTTATTCTTCAGATGAAAAAAGACGAAGAATGTGCACGTGCGTTTTTTATTAAGCACTAGATAAAATATTATAAAATTATTATTTATGAGAACCATACAAATGCTAGATTTATCCTTGCCTTTTATATTGACTCTTATCTTTATAATTGCGATAAGTGTATTCAACTACTTACAGGAGAAGAAAAAAAGAGAAAGCAGAGGAATAGAATCACAAAGTTTAGAGGATGAGGGACTATTTTTAGATGAAGATGCACAAATTTTGTGGCATAGTAAAGCTAATGATTCTAAAGTAGATAATATAGAAAAGCCAACTATAGAAAGCCCAACTATAGAAAGCCCAACTATAGCTTTAAACAACGAGGGTATTAGATCTACTTTTAATGATATGTATTTACAAGCAGAAGCTAAAACCAGAGCTCAACAAGAAGAAAGTGCCATTGCTGCAAATGGAATTGATGAAATATCTAAATCTGCAATTGGTGCTCCTTTACAAGAAAATAAAAAAAACAAAGTATCTATTAAACAGAGAATAAAGGCTAATCCACAAGATTTAGTTGTTTTTTCGGAGGTTTTTAAAAGACCAAATTACTAATAATTTTAAATTTACTATTATTAGCAAAACATTAAAATTTAGAGAAAAGAATTAAAAACAATTGTAATTTTTTTGGAATTTATTATTATCTTTGCACACAAAGAGTCCCAAACAAATAGGGATTCTTTTTAATTTTTTTAGTTATGGCAAAAGTACATTATTTAACAGCTGAGGGTTTAGAAAAAATTAAGGCAGAATTAGCTCACCTTGTTTCGGTTGAGAGGCCTGCTATTTCAAAAGCAATTGCAGAGGCAAGGGACAAAGGAGATTTGTCTGAGAATGCAGAATATGATGCTGCGAGGGAGGCGCAAGGCTTGCTAGAGCTTAAAATTTCGCAAATGCAAGATTTAGTAGCAAATGCACGAGTTATAGATGAGTCTAAAATTAATACAACTCATGTGCAAATGCTTAATAAAGTAAAGATAAAGAACCTTAATACAAAAGCTATTATGGAGTTCACCCTAGTAGGAGAATCTGAAGCTAACCTAAAAGAAGGTAAGCTAGCAGCTGCTACTCCTATAGGCAAAGCTCTAATAGGAAAACAAAAAGGAGATATAGTAGATGTTGTAGCCCCTAATGGCACAATTAAATTTGAAATACTAGATATTTCGATATAAAAGACTAAACATATAAAACCCAATAATATGGCAACAATTTTTACACGCATTATAAATGGAGAAATTCCATCTTATAAAGTGGCAGAAAATGAATACTGTTATGCTTTTTTAGATATTAACCCATTAGTACTTGGTCATACTTTGCTTGTTCCAAAATTTGAAGAAGATTATATTTTTAACCTTCCAAGTAAAAATTATGAGCAATTATGGCTTTTTGCGCATAAATTAGCTAAAGCAATAGAAAACTCTGTAGAGTGTAAAAGGGTAGGACTTGCAGTTTTAGGAATGGAAGTACCACATGCCCATATTCATCTAGTTCCGCTAAATACAGAGGACGATCTCAACTTTAAAAAAGCAAAATTACAACTTAGCAAAGAAGAATTTGAGAGCATAGCAGCTAGGATTTCACAATCTTTTAAATATTTATAACATCTACTCTTACATGAAAAAAACTATTCTATTTTTAGCAATTGCCCTAGCAACAATTTCTTGTAACAACAATACAGCATTAATAAAAGGTAGTATAAAGGGATTAAATTTGTCTCCAATAATTGTATCTCGTTTAGAAATTAACACAATAACAATTTTAGATACTATAAAAACAGATAAAAGTGGTAACTTTAAATATAAAGTAAAGTTTTATGATAAATCGCCTCAATTCTACTATCTATCATATAATAGAAATAAACTAAGCTCTTTAATTGTTAAACCAAAAGACAAAATTACTATAGAAACAGATAGCCTTGGAAATAATCTAGTAATAACTAACTCTGCAGAGTCCTCATTATTAGCAGACTTAGATGCTAAATTTTTACAATCTGTTAACAAGTTCGATTCACTCTCTATAGTATTAGCTCAAGCAATGCAAAATAGTGATGAACAAAGGATAACAGAAATTAAAAGAGACTTAGGAAGGGTATATGTAAAGCAAAAACAAAATGCCATAAAGAGTATAATGCAAAACCCATATTCTTTTTCCAATATATCTGCTCTATATCAGCAATTTAATCCTCAACTTCCTGTATTTGCTGAATTTAACGATGGCTTAATATTTAGTAGAGTTTATGATTCGCTAAAAGTTCTTTTTCCTCAATCTCCATACCTTAGATCACTTAAGGCAGAAGTAGATGCTTTTGAAAACAGAGCAGCCTTTAATGCAAGATTAGAAAATGCAGGAGAGCAGATCTTTCCAAATATTATTCTTCCCGATACGCAAGCTGCACCAAGGGCATTAGCAGACTTATTAGGCAGACCATTTATTCTTTACTTTTGGACTTCAACAGATATTAAGCAAAAGTTATTTAACAGAGAACTAATAGATATCTACAATAAATATAAAGCTAATGGTTTAGAAATTTATCAGGTATGTGTAGATATAGATAAAACCGCTTGGGCTACAGCTGTTAAAGAACAAGGTCTTCCTTGGATAAATGTATGTGATGGCAAAGGAGCAAATTCGCAAGGCGTTTTAAGTTATAATGTAAGTCAAGTACCCACTATGTTTATCTTTGATAAATCTGGGACCATAGTATCAAAGAATATATTTGACAGCTCAAAATTATCTCAAATACTATCTAAACTATAATAGTATTTGAGTGTTTATAAAATCTTCTTAGGCTTACCCGGAATAAAATCTTTTAAATAAAATGGCTCAAAATATGCCGAATCTTTAAATTCGCCATTAGAATATATCTCGTTTGCCCTAACCCTAAGACCACTTGCATGTGGTGTGTTAGCTTGTAAAATAGCATTAGGATTAGCAGAAACAAGAGGAAAGAACTTTTGAGCGCCATTACCAGTAAAAATAACCTTACATTTATTTAACTCATTACTAAAGCTATTTTCATCTAAGATCATTGCACTAGTATTAGTTATTTGTTTTCCCTTAGAACTAAATACTGCGGTATAAACCTCCATTCTACCGGCATCTATCATGGGAGCAATTATGTATTCTTCCTTTGCATCCATTATTTTGCTATCAATTACCATTTGAGCTATAGCAGCTAATGTACTAACACCAATGAGAGGAATATTAGAACCAAAGCATATACCCTTTGCGCAAGATGCACCTACTCTTAAGCCAGTATATGAGCCTGGTCCTTCGCTTACTGCAACAGCATTAAGCTCTGAAATAGACAGTTTATTTTCTACTAAAATATCCCTTATAAAAGGGGCTAGTATGCTTGCGTGAACCTTAGGACTATTTATATATTTTTCGTTTATCAAACTTTCTCCTCTAGATAGAGCCACAGAACAGCACTCTGTAGCCGTTTCTATAAGAAGAAACAATGGAGCTTCTTTCATTTTATTTCTTTTCTATTTTTACACTCACCAAAGAGTTATTTTTTAAATCTTTACTTATTGCGCTATATGGAGCACTTACAATTTTATCTTTAGCACTTAGACCCTCCAAAACCTCTATATTATTTAAATCTTGGATACCTGTTTTAATATTTACAACCTTCACCTTATTGCTAAGTGAATCATAAACAAAAACTTGCTCTTTTACGGCTAAATCGTTCTTAAGAGAATCTACTAAACCACCTCTAACAGTAATTGCTTGCAATGGAATAGTAAGTACATTTTGTTTTCTTTGTGTTGTTATAGAAACAGAGGCAGACATACCAGGCCTAAAAGGAATAGGATTAGTGCTTAGCAAATCAGAATAAGAATCTCTTAGAATAAGAATTTTAACTTCAAAATTTGTAACTTGGTCCGCTATACTAGCTGTACCCGCACTCTTAGAAGAATTAGCTACCTGTGTAACCAAACCAGCAAACTTTCTACCAGGATAAGCATCTATCTCCACAAAAGCGCTATCGTTTTGCTTCATTCTAATAATATCGTTCTCATTTACATCAACTAGTACCTCCATCTCTTCTAAATTTGCAATTCTTAGCATCTCTGTTCCAGCCATCTGGCTAGTTCCAACAACCCTTTCTCCCTTTTCAACATTTAACTTAGAAATTGTTCCGCTCATAGGAGCATATATAGTAGTTTTAATTAAATTCTCCTGTGCCTCTTTTGCTGCTGCTTCAGAACTTTTTATATTATACTCGGCAGATTTTAATTGCTCCTTTGCAACCTCGTACTGAGAATGAGCTGTTTCATATTCTTGTTCAGAAATAGCTTTTTGTTCATAAAGCATTTTATTTCTTTTATAGCTTAACTCTATTTGCTCTAGCTGAGCTTTCTGTTGTAAAAATTGAGCCTTAACGGAGTTTAGAGATGCATCTGCTCTTTCCTTCATAGAAATATACACATCCTGTTTAATTTTAATAATAAGATCCCCCTTATTTACAAAATCTCCCTCCTTAAAATTTAATTCAACTATTTCTCCCGATACATCTGGACTTATTTTAACCTCAGTAACTGGTTTAATTTTTCCGTTGGCAGGAATTGTTTCTACAATAGTACCAATAGATGGATTGCTTACTTCAACTTCTATTCCCTTACTATTTTTATTCTTTGCAAAATAAATTAAAACAGCAATCAAAATAAGAGATGCTAAAATAATATAGAGGGTTTTTTTATTAAGCTTATTCATTTTATTTAAATTTTTTAATTTTTACTGTTATTTGTTATAAAAATCTAATATTTTTAGCTGGAATATATATTGAAACTTAGATTGAAAAAAATCTGATTGAGCCTTAAAAAGTTTAGTCTTTGCAACTGTATAATCTGTACCATTGAGCATGCCTAAATTAAATTTTTGTTCTGTATATGAAAAAGACTCTTTATTAGCCTTCATATTTTGTTCTGCTGCTTTATATCTCTCATAACTAGAGTAAGCCTCGTTAAACACTGTCTGAATTTCTTTGTATAAACTTTGTTGTTTCTTTTTAAGTTCAATTTCTGTACTTTTAACATTTAAGCGAGCATTTCTTATTGCAGTATTACTCCTCCATCCATTAAAAATTGGTATACTTAGTGAGAACCCAAGTGAAGGATTTTTATTATCATTAAACTGAGAAAAAAATGCGTTTTCTCTACTATCGCTATAGTAAGTACCGTATCCAGCCGAAAGATTTAGAGAAGGTAAAGCTGCCCCCTTTTGTATCTTATATTTAAGTTTACTACTCTCTAAATTTAGTTCTGCTGTTTTTATTTGAGGTAACTTTAGTGCATTATTATATGTACTATTAATGTCAGAAAAATTATATGGGATTAATAGTAAAGCATCTATTTCTGGTTCCTGTATGTCAAAATTGCTACTAGGTGGTAAATCAAGAGCTTGTGCTAATGTTAGCATATTAGATCTAACATCATTATCAGCTGTTACCATTTGCATTCTATCGGTAGCAAGTTGAGACTGTATCTCTAATAAAGTACTATATGCTTGGCTTCCTGCATCTACAAGTTTTTTTGTCCTTTCAACTTGTTCTAGTGTACTCTTGTAATTTTCGTTTGCTGTCTCCTTTATTTGTTTAGCAAGTAGCACTTGTAGATAGGCTTTGGTAATTGATATATACAGCTCATTTTTAATTCTTTCTGTTTCTTGTTCAGAAATTTTTAATTCATTACCTGCATTTTTAAGCTCATTAATCTTTCTTAAGCCCTCAAATATAGTTAATTGAGCTCCTGCACTAGCGCTAGTACTTTGAGAAAGTTTATTCTCTATAATTGTTAAATCTTGTACATTAACAGATTTACCCCAGTTCATGCTATGAGAAATAGAAGCACTGATACTAGGAGCAAAATTCATTTTACTTTGTAAAAGATTAAAGCT